>CAZPTG010000064.1:0-11241 GCA_964589355.1 uncultured Spirochaetaceae bacterium | reverse complement strand
AGATGTTATCCTTTTTAAATAATACTAACACCTGGAGCAAACTTTATGAAAATTAGAAAATGGTATTCTCTACCTTTTGAAATTTTTCTTACTTTAGTATCATCTTTTATATATGCTTTAGCTTTCCCTTCTTTTTTTAATGATAAAGGCTTTGCAATTTTAGGATTTATTTCATTTATTCCAATGATATATGCACTAAATAGAACTAAATGGAAATATACTCCAATATTGGGTTTTATATTTGGATTTTCGTTTTTAGCAATATTTAATTATTGGCTAAGCACCTTCCATGCTTTAGCTATTTTTATTGGTCCAATAGCAAAAGGTATACAATTAATGCTTTTTTTCCCAATACTAAAAGCTTTTTATAAATTTCCTAAAAAATATAAAGCAATATCACAAGCTATTGCATATGTTATATATTCATATATTGTACAAAAAGGTTTTCTAGCTTATGCATATGGCTCTTTAGCGTCTACTACAATTAATTTACCAATAATAGCACAACTATCTAGTCTTACAGGAATGTGGGGTATTTCCTTTTTACTTTTTATTCCTCAATCTTTTATAGCTAATTATTTATTAAACGATTTCAAAAAAATAAATATAACATCCTTTATTTATAATAAAATATACCCTATTTCATTATATTCTTTTATATTTTTATGCGTTTTAATATATGGTTACTCATCTAGTACATATTGGAAATATAAAGAAGCTGACGAATATATTAAAATTGCAACAATTCAACACAATGCAGATACATGGGAAGGTGGATATTCAAGATATAAAAGTAATTTTGAAACTATGAGAGATTTAACTTTAGAAGCTATGGAGTTAGAACCTGATTTAGTTATGTGGAGTGAAACAGCTTTTGTTCCAAGTGTTGATTGGCACACTAAATATCCTAGCAGTAGAAGAACTTCTAAATTGGTCGAAGACTTTGTTGAATTTGGCAAACAATTAAATGTGCCTCTAATAACTGGTAATGTTGAAGGCGTTTTAAAAGATAATAATAAAGAACCTTTTTTAGAAGATGGATCTTGGAATAGAGATGATTATAATACTATAATTCTTTTTGCTAATGGTGAGTTAAAAGATACGTATCGAAAACAACATTTAGTCCCATTTACCGAATATTTTCCTTATGAAAAACAATTTCCTAAATTTTATCAATTTTTAAAAGATAATGATTATAAATGGTGGCTACAATCTGATATTTCTAAAATATTTAATTATGAAGGATTGAAATTTTCAACTTCTATTTGTTTTGAAGATATTTTTGCTGATATTAGTAGAGAATTTGTCCTAAATGGTTCAACTCTGTTACTCAATTTATCAAATGATAGTTGGTCAAAATCTATAGCAGCTGAACAACAACATATGTATTTAGGAGCATTTAGAGCAATAGAAAATAGAAAAAGTGTTCTCAGATCTACAAACAGTGGTATTACTTGTTTAATTACTGCTTGGGGAGAAATAATTGAACCAATTACACCATTTACAAAAGATTATAAAGTTTATAATGTACCTATTTATTACAACACAAAAGAAAATATTAGTTTATATACTAAATATGGTGATTATTTTATATATATTTGTATAATCATCGTAATATTTAACTTATTATCAAAAATATTTTATATCATTTTTAATAAATTTTCTAAAAAAAAGGAATTAATTTCTAATAAAATACTTAGAAAAGATTATACAAAAAGAAAATATCTAAATGATAAAGGAATTAAAAAAATAAGAAAAAAATAAACTATGCTTTTTAATAAATAATATGATACCATATTTAAAAAAATAATAAATGAAACAATTGTTGGAGTTATTTTTATGAAGAATTTACATATTCAAGGATATACACAAAATAGAGAATTATCTTGGCTTAAATTTAATAATAGAGTATTAGAAGAAAGCATGGATGAAACTGTTCCCTTGTTAGAGAGAATTAAATTTATTTCTATTTTTACAAGTAATCTAGATGAATTCTTTATGATTAGAGTTGGTTCTTTATTTGACATGTTAGAATGTAATGATGCAGTTTTAGATAATCGATCCGGATTATCTCCAAAAGCTCAATTAGATGAAATATATAAAGAAGTAAAACATTTATATAAAAAGAGAGAAAAAGCATATTATGAAATTGAATCTCAACTTCGAATTCACCATATATCAAATTTAAATTATAAAGAATTAACTCTTAATGAAAAAAAATATGTAAAAAAATATTTTGAAAACAATATCCTTCCTATTCTTTCTCCACAAATTGTTGATTCAAGACACCCTTTCCCCCATTTAACTAACGAAACAATACATATTGGAGCAATGATTGAGCAAAATAATAAAGAATTATTTTCTGTAATTCCAGTTCCAAAAGCACTACCGTCTCATATTTTTTTACCAGGATCAAAAGTTCGATACATCAGCATAGCAAAAATAATATTAAAAAATTATGATGATGTTTTTTCAATGTATAAAGTTGCAGAAAAAACTATTTTTAGAGTTACAAGAAATGGCGATATTAATGCAGATGATGAAGCTTATGAAATAGAAAATGATTTTAGAATAAAAATGAAAAAACTCCTTCAAAAAAGAAAAAAACTTGAAGCAGTTAGACTTGAGATGTCTTCACAAGTTAATGGCTCCTTTAAAGAATTTTTAACATCTAAAATTAATTTAATAGATCAACATGTCTTTATTACAAGTGCACCTTTAGATTTATCATATGCTTTTTCTCTAAATGATCATATAGAAAAATCAACACTTAGATCATTAACTTATACACCTTTTAAACCTCAAAAAACACCAAAAATAAATTTAAATTCATCTCTTATAAAACAACTTCAAAAAAGAGATTTACTACTCTCTTTCCCTTATCAATCAATGGAACCTTATTTAAAATTGATTAAAGAAGCATCAACATATAAATCGGTTATTAATATTAAAATAACTATTTATAGATTAGCTACTCAAGCTAAGTTAGTTGAATACCTTTGTATTGCTGCTGAAAATGGTATAGATGTTACAGTATTAATTGAATTAAGAGCAAGATTTGATGAACAAAACAATATTGACTGGTCTCAAAGATTAGAGGAAGCTGGATGTAAAGTTTATTACGGATTTGAGGGTTTTAAAGTTCACTCAAAGATAACATTAATAACTTTACAAGAAAAAGGCAATTTAAGTTATATAACTCAAATTGGGACAGGAAACTATAATGAAAATACTGCTAAGCTATATACAGATTTAAGCTATTTCACTAGTAATTTTGAACTAGGAAAAGATGCTGCACAATTTTTTAAAAATATGTCAATTTCTAATTTACTTGGCTCTTATAAAAACCTTTTAGTTTCCCCTGTAAATTTTAAACCTACTATTTTAAATCTTATTGATAAAGAAATTCAAAAAGGCGAAAATGGCCTTATCAAAATTAAAATTAATTCAATGACAGATGTAGATGTTATTGAACGATTAAAATTAGCATCATGTTCAGGCGTAAAAATAAAAATGCTTATTAGAGGAATTTGTTGCATAGTTCCAAATGTAAAAGATAAAACAGAAAACATTGAAATAATTAGTATTGTTGGTCGATATTTAGAACATTCTAGGATCTTTATTTTCGGTAAAAATGATGAAGAAAAAGTTTATATCGGTTCTGCTGATTTTATGACAAGAAATACAGAAAGACGAGTTGAAATTGTAGCACCTATTACAAATCCAATAATAAAGAAACAAATAAAACACATCTTAGAAATATGCTTTAGTGATTCTATAAAAGCTAGAAGACTTAATAATAATGGAAAGTTTGATAAAATTGAAACTACTAATAAACCTATTGACGCTCAAGCTAAATTGATGAAAGAAGCAATAGATGAAAGTAAAAAACCAGTAGTTAATGATGACAAGTTATTAAAAAGGTTGTTTAAAAAATTTAAAAAAGATATTAAGAAAAATCGACATTAATTATTTTATTTTCTTCAATATCAAATAATAATGTAATAATTTTATTTTTCTCAAACAATATAGAAACTGCTCTATTATTTTTAAATATTTTTTCTTTAGAACAATAAATAGGATCATTTAAAGGCAATAATTCTAAAAACATTTTACTATATTTTTTTGTAAACACATATTTATAATCATCTTTAACATAAGATTCAATCCAATCAGTATTATAATTTTGTCTAAACATTTCTAAAACGAAATTAGATAGAGAATTTTTATTGCCAAAATCAACTTGACCAATATAATCATTTATGGGCAAAATTTGTTTATTTTTATTATAATTTTCTATATCATTTGTAAAAACAAAATTAATTGAAATTAAACAAATTAATGTAAAACAATATATTTTTTTATTCATATAAATACATTAGAATATATTAAGCAACTACTCAATAAAAAAAACTAGAATATAAATTTAAATTATATATTATAGTTCAAAAGGATAAAAAAAGTGAAAAAAAGTGAATTATTAGAATATTTAGAAACAAATTTTGATATAACTATAAGAGATCCTTTATGGCAGGATATAAAACTAAGTCAATCAATTTATAATATATATATGGCTAAAGAAGTTCAAAAGTTATCTCGTATAAAACAATTAGGACCTACTAATTTAGTATATCCTGGAGCAATGCATACCAGATTATGTCATAGTTTAGGAGTATATCATTTATCAAAAGAAATTTTAAAATCATTAATCATAAAAACAAATAATGATTTTTTTACATTAGAAGGTGTAAATTCTTTTCTATTAGCAGCACTACTTCATGATATAGGGCATTTCCCATACACTCATTCATTAAAAGAACTACCACTGATTGATCACGAAATATTAGCAACTAACTTAATAAAAGATAAAAAAACTGAATTAAATCAAAATCTTATTAAAGAAGGTTTTAATATTTCAAAAATATGTAATATTTTAAATTTTGAAGAGAAAGCAATTGATGACGAAATTATATTATATAAATCATTATTATCAGGTGCATTAGACCCCGATAAACTTGATTATCTAAATAGAGATGCTTTTTTTGCTGGTGTAACATACGGTGTTCAAGATTGTTCATATATAATTTCTCATCTCACAATACACAATGGAATAAATACGATACTAGAAAGTGCAAAAATGTCTTTAGAAAATTTAATATTTTCTAAATATCAAATGTATAAAACGGTGTATTGGCATAAAAGAGTTAGATGTGCTACAGCTATGATAAAAAAATGCTTAATAAATAATTTAGAAAAAGGGATTATCTTTGAAAATCAATTATATAATCTTGATGATTATAGTTTTAATGAGTTAGCTCAAAATAATATAGATTCTTTTCAAAATGTTATTGATGTAAGAGATAATAAATTATTTAAGACAGTATATGATATAAATTTTGATAAAAATAATTCATTTCATAACGATTGTTTAGATTTAAACAAAAGATGTAAAATCGAGAAACAAATGTATAATTTACTTTTAAAAAAATATAACAATTTACGTTGTGATCAAGTAATTATTGATATTCCTGAACCTATTTCATTTGAAATAGATATACCGATATTATATAAAAATTCTAATACCATCTCATTCAAAGATACAAATAATATTTTTGATAAAATTGCTATAAAGGGGTTTGAAAAATCCCTAAGAAAAATGCGAATATTCACCATAAATGAAATATCAGAAAAAGATATCAACGAGGTAATAAATATATGTGTGAACAAAACAGCTACAGTGAATTAATTAAAGGTGATATTCCACCTTGGGTTAGAAGATTTATTAAAAGAACTGGTAAAACTATAAATAACTTTGAAATGATAAAAGATAATGAAACTATTTTATTATCAGTCTCAGGAGGAAAAGATTCTCTTGCACTAGCTTTAGCTCTTTCTCTAAGAAGAAAATGGCTACCTATAAATTATAATTTAAAAGCTATTATGATTAATTGGATTGAACATCCAATTAGTGAAGAAGCTAAATCACAATTGTATAAATTCTTTAGCGACTTAGAAATAGATTTCACAATCTTTGATGAGCCTCAATATCCTCAATCTTTTAATGGAGAATTTAATTGTTATTTATGCTCTAGAAATAGGAGAAGAATACTATTTAATTATGCAAAAGATAATAATATGAAAATTATTGCTTTAGGTCATCATCTTGATGATTTAGTTGAAACTACATTGATAAATACTTGCTTTAGAGGAAATTTTTCTACAATGCTTCCTGTTCAAGAATTTTTTAATTCATCTTTATTTATTATAAGACCTATGATTGAAGTTCATGAAAATGTATTAAAAAGATTAGCAAAATATTATGATTTGCCTGTTGTTAAACCTGTTTGCCCTTATGATGAAACAAACATACGATCAAAATTAAAACCAATTATTTCATCGCTTTGTCATATTGATAAACTTACACGTGAACATGTTTTTAAAGCTCACAATTTTAGTGATAAAATAATTAGATAATTAGATAATATATTATATTCTTTAATATTTTCATATTTTGAAAAAAAATTAAATTAATGCTACTTTTGACAAAACTTGCCAATAATTGAGCAAGTTTTTTATATTTGTTAAAATAAAGTACTTTTAACATAGCAATTTATAATGTATAATTTAATTGTTAAAGATTAATTATAAAGGAGCTTCTTTGTGAAATTAAAAAAATTAATTCTAAGTATTATTATATTATTTGGTGTAAGTATTTCAACTTTTGCTAGTTTTGGATTTGATATTGGATTAAATTATAATTCTAGTGAAATAGACTCTAATGGTGATGAAATCGAAAGAGAATATCCATTTAGTTTTGTTGCCTTGCCATCTATAAGTAGTGGTAAATTTGCTATAGAATTTAATGCTCCTCTTTATTTTAAAATAGATACATCATTATTAACATTTGATTATTCCACTTATGAATTACCAGCTAGTGAAAATGATATTACAAAAGATGCTTTAAATTATACAAAATTTTTCTTAGGCTTTATTAATTATATACAATGGTCGAATTTTAATGAAGATTTTGCTCTTAGAATAGGCAAAATAACTAATAGTACTATTGGAGATGGAGCTTTATTATATCATTATAAAGATACAAATGTTACTAAATTTGAAACAAGAGCAGGATTCCAATTTAAATTTGATGCTAATCAAATTAACCTCCCCTTAGAAACTGAGTTTATAACTACTGATATGTTTAATCCTGATTTATTAGGTGGTAGAGTTGCAATCAATCCATTATTTTTCTTAAATAATGACTTCATTAATAAATTAACATTAGGATATACTGTATTATATAATACAGAATATAATAATCCTGATGAAAATTGGTTTGATTTAGCTTATGATATCCAACTACCATTATTTGAAAATGGATCAAATAGTATGATTACTTATTATGATTTAATTAGTGAGCAAGTTACAAATAATGATTCAATTACTACTAGACAATTATCTCAAAGAGCTGGTATCTATGGTTGGTATCTAACTTCATATACATATGATATGCATATAAAAAATATTATTGACAATAATGGAAGTTTTATTGATTTTGCAAATGGTAATACTGAATTGCTATCAAAAACTATAATTCCTCAATTCAAAAAAGATTTTATTGTTAGTGCGAATACAGGTTATTATTCAAACAATGGATTATCAGATATAATTTTAGCTTCAGAGTTAGAATTTGAAGATTTAGAACTTGATAATTATAATTTAAATTTAACATTTAATAGTGAAAAAGCAATTGGTCCAATTTCAAACATTGCTCTTTATGCAGAGAAAAACTTTTTTAGAGATTCAATTACAAATGAATTTAGTGAAACATTCTTAGATGGTTTTACTACACTTAAAAATATAAATGCTACTATCTCTGCAAATATTATATTCTATCAAGTAAATGAAATAACAGTTAATTTTAATCTTGTTGGTGATGAAAATGGAGAAATTGATCCATCATATTCTATTGGATATAAATTTTCTGTATTAAAGTAAAGGAATAAAAGATGAACAATTTTAGAAAAAAAATATTAATGATATTAACTCTTTTAATATTATGTATTTCAAGCATAATATCACAATCTATTTCATTTAATATTTCTAAAGGCAACTATAATTCTATATCTTTTTATGATGAATATGGTAATATTAAAGAATATTCAAGCATAAACAATTTTATAGCGGAAAAAACCATATTAAAAACAACTGATTCTAGTGTTTCCATTAGCTATGATTATGGCGAATTGACAATTTCTGAGAATTCTATAGTGGTTATTAATCCTAATTTACAAAAACCGATTATTTATTTAATCGATGGACAAGTTACTTTAGAAACGAATTCTTTAATAAAACTAGATTATGAAATTATTACACCAGTAAGTAAATATGAATTCAAATCTCCAGCTAAAATCAATGTAATTAGTAATGAAGAATTAGAATATGGTATTTTCTATCACGGATCTGGAACTTCATATAATGCTTTGACAAATCAAACCATTTATTTAAATAGTGCTCAATTGATAGATATGGGTTTTGTGGAAAAAATTACACTAGATATTCCTGAAAATTATTTAAATTCGAATATTGATATCGAAAAAAATGAAGAAATTGTTGATTTAATTAAAACTGAATATTTAAATAAAGAAAAACAATTAATAGCAGAAAATAAAATTAAAAGTGAAAAATTAAGAAAAGAGTTTTTAAATTCTTCGTATTTATTAGATATAAAACCTATTCAAAAAAGTAATAATTTTGACAGATTAACTAAAATAAACATAATTGTTAGTGGAAATGGACAAGGTAATATATCTTCATTTGATTTACCAAGTTTTTCAGGTATAATAAATGCTGCTAAAGATGAAGCTGAAAATATATTATTAATTGATGCTGGTAATACACTTAGAGGTTCTACATTTGTTAATTTTGACAAAGGTAAAACTGCAACTAAAATACTTGATATGGTTGGATATGATATTTTTGTCCCTGGTGCAATAGACTTCAGTAATGGAATTAATAGGTTACAAAACTTAGATAACATTTCAAATGTAAATTTCATTAGCACTAATGCTCTAAACAACGATTCTTTATTCTATTTTGATCCTTTTGGTCTTTATTTATTTGATAATTTTAAAATTGCTGTTTTAGGCTTATCGAATCCTTCTGATATTACATCTTTGATGGAAATTGATTTAACAAATAAAGTAATTTTAGATAATGCTCAAAAAGCTATTGATGAGGCTAATAAAATTGCAGATTATGTTGTATTAGTTACAAATCTAAATTATGAGAAATATAACACAAATTATATTCTTAATAACATTGTTGGATTAGATTTAATTATTGATGGTAATACAAATGATGCTTCACTGCTAAATGTTCAAAACACACCAATTATTAAAACTGGTGTTGGATATTCAGAAATTCAAAATTATAAATTAAATGTAAAAAATGATAAGGTCATTTCAACAAATTATGCAAAAGTTTATTCTTCAAATATAAATAAAGATAATAATAGATTAGTAAATTCATTAAATCTAAAAGATTTTGAAAAAGATATTAATCTTCAAAATTATTTAAGTCTAATAAATATTCCAACTAATTTATCAAAATTTTTAATTTCTCCAATGTTCAAAAATGCTCCTCTTATAGTTGAAAAACTTAAAGAAGAATCAGATCTAGAAACAACTTTAGATAAACCATCTTTTGTAAGTAAAAAAAGTTCAGAACAAGAAATTGATTCAATTGAGTCTCCAAAATTTAAACCGGTTACTTACGAAAAAGTAGAAAAAAATGTTATTACTCCCCCTACATTCAAAGCAATTGATTACAAAGAAGCCCCTGAAGATGTTATTAATACTCCTACATTCAAAGCAGTTGATTATGATGAGATAAAAGAAGAAAAACAAATTATTGCTACACCTAACTTTAAACCAGTTGAATATTATATAGAACAAATTATTAATGCTCCAAGCTTTAAATCACAACCTTATACTATAGAAGAAATAGTAAAGATTGATGATATTAAAATTGATAACCAATCTATTGAAAATGAAAATGTAATAATAAATGCACCTAGTGCTCCTAATTTTGAACCAATTTCTTATAAAGTTAGAAAACAAGAAGTAATTGATAAAGAACCTCTTGAAGAAAAAGAAGATGTTGAAAAAAATATTTCAAAAGATGAAACAGCAGATAAGAAAAAACCAACAATATATAGTAATGAAGATAGCGAGATAAAAACTCATGTTGGTATTAATTCTCAAATTAATGCTTATGTTGATTTTAAAGATTCATCACTAACTAATAACGATTATTATGGTAGTGCAATTTTATATCCTTACATTTTACGTGGTGGTTTTTCATTTGCACTTAAATTAAGTGGAGAACTTGATAATTCTTATAATATTTCAACACCATTATATCCTTTACCTAGCTCAACATCCGATATTATAGATTATTCATTAGATATAATTGATCATTTTAAGCTTTACACACCAAGTGATAAATTAAATATTGATATAAATAGAAACAATTTTTCTAAAGATATTGATTCTGCTATATTATATGATGAATTCGGAAATTCTGATTTACAATTAAAAACAAAACTGAGTGGCAAAAACTCAACACTCAAATTTTATATTTCAGATTTAAATTTGTTAAAACCTTTAAATGATGTAACAAATGAAACTGCATATTTAAATTATGAATATAATAGTATAGATTTATTCAAACTAAAATTTGGAGCTATAGCTATTGGAAATTCTTCAGCATTAAATATATATCCTTCTATTAACTTTGATTTAATTCCTTTGAATAATAAAGATATAACTATTAAATTTAATTTGGGATCAACTTTATATTTAAATGCATTACCTACTTTAGATTTTTCAACTATAATTGATCAAACAAATCCAACTCTAATACCAAATTACTTAGCTAATACATCTTTAGACATAATATCTAATTCATTGAGTCTTTCTATTAAAGCAAATTATCTCGTAAGTGAAGATTCTACAAAATTTAGTACAAATTTAATACATAAAGAAACATATCAAAATAATGTAATAAATAATGTAGATACTAATACTTTAACACTATTAACAATATTTAAAATTGATAATGAAAACATTGATTTAGATGTTAAATATTCAATACCATTTGATATGTCGAATTATTCTTTTGATAATGATTTAATTGATTTAAATTTAGCTTTAGATTACGGTGCTTTTAATTTTGGTG
>CAZPTG010000063.1:0-11352 GCA_964589355.1 uncultured Spirochaetaceae bacterium | reverse complement strand
TGTTTAGCATTTAAATAATAAGAATTTATGTTATAAAAATCTTTAATAGTTTTACTTATTCCTATAAATATATTAAACTCTTCTTTCTCACAAAAGTTAATTATAGAAATTAATTGATTGTTTAATATATTTTTATTGGTTGTTTCTGTAGCAATAACAATCATATTTGATTCTTTAAAAATTAAATTAGAAGAATTTAAATTATAAAATTTATTAATAATTTTTTTCTCTAATTTAAATATATGATTATTATCGATAGAGGATAATTCTAAACAAATTATTCGTCTTTGTTTTTCAATGTTGATATTTAAATCATATCCTCTTTGTATTAGTTTTTGGTTATATTGTGTAGTACTTTTAGAAATCCAATCTATCAAAAAATAGTCTCTTATTTTTTGATTATATCTTTTTTTCTCATCGCGAATTTTTCCTTCAATTAGAATTTCTGTCATTTTTTTTACAATATTACCATAGGCTCTAGTTTCCTCACTATTGCCAGTAATACCTACAACCCCAATTATTTGTTTATCAATTTCTATTGGAAAATTGAGACCTTGATAAGTGCCTTCTAAGTCTATATTTTCTTCTTGAACTTCAAGTTCTGATAATTTATTACAAATGATATTAAAAGCACCTTCATGAAAAGAATTAATTCTCTCTGAATTAGAAGAAGCAATTATTATACCTTGATTGTTCATTATATTTAATTTTTTATTTAGAAGCTGAGAAATCTCTTTTACTATTTCTCCAGCATCTGTTTTTGATATTTCCATAAAAATATAATATCATGCATTATAATAGCTTTGAAGATAATATTGAAAAATTAGATAATTTTTATGAAAAAAGTTTAATTATCGTTTATAGTATAATATAAGTAAAAAACGAGGTAGCTGTGTCAGATAATATAGAATTTTATAAACCTACATTAAGACGGGGGGATATGCAATCAGTTTTACAAGCAATGGTTGATGAAAAAATAGGTCCCGGTTCTAGAAAACAAGAATTTATTAACTTATTGTGTGCTAGATTAAAGAAAAAAGGTGGAATGGCACTTAGGAGTTATTATGATGCACTATTATCTGCTTTAATAATAGCTGGTGTTGGTGAAAACTCAAATGTTATTTTATCGATAATATCGCCAAAAATTTATAGAACTGCAATCAAGTATTTAAATGCAAATGCTATTTATGTAGATATTGATAAAGATAGTGGGTGTATTTCAAGTGATAAAATATTAGACAAAATGAAGAATAATGATATAGATGTAATTTTATTATATGAGCCATATAGTCAAATACCTTATAATGAAGATTATAAAGGACTCAATATTAAAGTTATCGAAGATATATCACAAAGTTTTGGATCTTCAATAGATGAAAATATATATGGCAATTATGGTGATATAGTAATATGTGCTTTTGAACAAGAGCATATAGTATCATGTGGTGGTGGAGCTGCTATTTTATATAATGATATGGAATATAAAGAATTATTAAAAAAAAGATATAATCAAATATCTAAATATCAACAGTTACCTGATTTAAATGCAGCTTTAGGTATTGTTCAATTAAAAGATGTAGATAAACATTTAGAAAAAAGAAATGAGATATTTAATATGTTTAAAAAAGCTCTTTTTAAAACTGAGCATAAATTATTTGGACAAAAGGATATTAATTTTTATTCTAATGGATGGTGTTTCCCAGTTGTATTAGAATCTAATCCAGATGATATAATAAAATTTGCAAAAAAATATAATGTAACTTGTATGAAAATGTTTACTAATAGTATAGGCAATGATTACAATAACCAATATGCATTATATCCAAATGCGAGTTCAGCTATACTTAGGGGAATTGCTTTTCCTATTTATCCATTTTTAAAACCAAGTGAGATTGATATTATTATGAAAGTTATTTCTCATTTACCTTAAGGAGTTAAAATGTCAAAAAGTTTAAATCATATATTAATAGTTGCAAATTGGAAGAAAGAAAATATAAAAGAAACTTCTGATGAAATTATTAAGTATTTGGATTCAATAAATATTAAAACAACATTAATAAAAACAAATTCAAATTATTCAGATATAGAATTTGAGGGTGAGATAGATTTAGTAGTATCTTTAGGCGGTGATGGTACAGTCCTTTATTGTGTTAGACATTTACAAGATTTGGGTATACCAATATTACCTGTAAATATGGGGACATTTGGTTATATTACTGAGGTATCTCTTAATGAATTAAAAGAAACGCTTCATTCTTACATTGGAGATGGTGATAAACATGTATTGCATAAAAGATCTACAATTAAAGCCTCTGTAATTCGAGATGGTGAAGTTATTTTTGGTGGAACGGCTTTGAATGAAGTAGTTGTTGCTTCAAATGGTTTAAGCAAAGTTATTACTTTTGATATGAGTGTCGATAATACTTTTTTAGGTAGTTTTAGAGCTGATGGTATGATTGTATCAACACCTACAGGTAGTACAGGATATTCTCTAGCAGCTGGAGGGCCAATTGTTGATAATGGTTTATCGGCATTAATTTGTACACCTGTTTGTCCTTTTACTCTTTCTAATAGGCCATTAGTTGTATCTAATGAGAGAAGAATATCTCTTAAGATATTAGAAAATCAAAGAACTGAAGTTATGCTTAATTTAGATGGTCAAGTAAATTTTGAAGTTTTTGAAAATGATATAGTTGAGGTAAGACAATCAAGAACAAAAGCAATTCTTTTAGTTACTAATAATAGAACAAATTTTGATATATTAAGAGACAAATTAAATTGGTCAGGAGGCAGAGGTAATGCTTGAGTGTTTAGATATCCATGCTTTTAAACTTATAGAAGATATTCATATTGATTTTAGAGAAGGCTTTAGTGTAATAACAGGTGAAACAGGAGCTGGTAAATCTATAATGCTATCTGCTCTCTCTCTTTTGCTAGGAGGCAAGGGGGATGTATCTTTTATTAGAGTTGGTTTTGATAGTGCAAGTGTAATTGGTCAATTTTATTTAGACAAAAATGATAAAGAATTAAAAGATTTTTTATACAAAAATAATATAAAATATGATGATGATACTTTAATTATAAAAAGAATTATTAAAGTAAATGGAAGAACCTTAAGTTATATTAACAATGAAGTTATTAATAGAAATATATTAACACAATTATCTTCATTTTTGATTGATATCTCTGCACAACATGCTCATCAATCGCTGCTGAAAAAAACTAAGCAGTTGTTATTATTAGATAGTTTTGGTGAAACTTATGATTTAATTGAGGAATATCATAAAATATATAATAAGTTAAATGATTTAAAAACTGAGAAGAAAAATATTGAAGAAATTATAAATAATTCTAGAGAACAAGAAGATTATTTACGGTTTGCTTTTGATGAAATAAAAAATGTAGATCCAAAAGAAAATGAAGATGAAGAGCTAGATCAAAAAATAAGAAAGATAAGCCAATTTGAACAAATACATGATAATATTTCCTTAATAACAGAGATTTTAAACAATTCTATTGATGGTAGTTCAACTATTAATAATTTAGATAAATGTAGTGAAGTTCTAGATATTGTGAAATACAAAGATTCCTCATTAATTGAACTATCTTCAAGAATGAAAAGTTGTAAGTTAGATGTTGAAGATATATTTGAAACGTTGAAAGATTACTTAGAGAATATGGAATATAGTCAAGTTGAACTTGATCAAATGCAATCAAGATTAGCTCAGCTACAAAAGTTAAAGAAAAAGTATGGGCCGTCATTAAATAATGTTATAAGTTTTTATGAAAATATAAATAAAAAAATAAATTCATTATCTAAAGGTGAAGATGAAATTGAATTTATTGAAAATAAAATAAAAAAAACAAAGTTGCAATTAAAAGAAAAAGCTTATGATTTAAGCGTCAAGAGAAAAAACAAAGCGTTGATACTTTCAACTGCAATTGAAAATACTTTAAAAAAATTAGGTATGCATCATGCTTCTTTTGCAATTAATGTTAATGAAAAAGATTATTCTTATGATGGTATTGATGATATTAATTTTTTAATGAGTGCAAACCCTGGGATGATGAAAAGAGATATTAAAGAAATTGCTAGTGGTGGAGAATTATCTAGAGTTATGTTAGCAATTAAAGCAACTTTAAGTGAAAAAGATAATTTATCTACATTAGTATTTGATGAGGTTGATGCAGGAATCGGAGGAGAAGTTGCAACTAATGTTGCAAATACATTATTAGAATTAGCAATGTCTTCACAAGTTATTGTTATTACTCATTTGGCATCAATAGCTGCTAAAGCAAAAACACATTTAATGGTAAAAAAAATAGTAAGAGATGATCTTAGCTTTACAACCTTAGTACAATTAAATAAAGATGAAAGAGTATTAGAAATTTCAAGAATGTTATCAGGAGATACAAAATCTAAAGTATCAATTGAACATGCTAAATCTTTATTAAATTAATATTGTTTATATATTGATATTATATAATAATTTATATTTATATTTTTATTTTTATATAAAAATAATTTAATAATTTATAAATAATATATAAAAATAGATGCAAAATTATATGCATCTATTTTTATATGAACTTAAAATATTAAGCAAAATTTAGTAATTCTTTCATTTTATTAAATTGATTTATATCAATATCTATTTTTGATAAATCCATATTTAAAAGTGGATAAATTTGATTCTGAAGAGTTTTCATTTCTAAATTTAAATTTTCATCATGAGCCATTGTTAAAAAATTAATTGTACTTTCTACTAACAACTTATGAATATTATCTTCTTTAAATCTTTGAGCTAAAGCTTTTGCTTCATCATTAAATATTTTTCTAACAGTATCTTTTTCTTTTTTTCTACCTTGAATCATTATAAAATCTATCAAATGAGAAATGCTTTGCTTTTTTGATTCCCAACTAAGTGTATTAGGTGTTAAAAAAAGTGATCTTAAAGCTCTTAAACATGTTCCAATGTTTTCAATAAAAATAGTATCGTTAGGAGAGAAATAGCTACCTTTAGAAACCATAGAATAATTATCAATATCTTGAGCGATTTGTTTCAATTCGACATCTTCTACAATGCTTAAAGACCTTTCAATCCAATTATAAGCTTCATCAACAATTCTTTCTGTAACATCTTTGTTATTTAATGTATAGTGATTAATATTTTTATTATTTAAATCCTCAAGTGTTAAATATAATTCAAAGCCAGTTGTACCTGAATATTCATCTAAGACTCCAGAACCTTTGAATGATCTAAGAGAAACAGCATCAAATATTTTGAATTTTATATTGCCATCATTTTCTCGAAATTTTGTTAAATAATATCTTCCATATTTGTTATCATATAAATCAATTTTAGCAATTGTTCTATTTAGAGTAAAATATAAAGAAGCTTCTACTTCACCTGGTAATAAATTTAATGAATTTTGAGCAATGGTCATTCCGTCCCCATCATTTTTGTTATTACATTTTGCCTTCTTTAAATCCAATAAAAACGGAGTTAATAAACTCTCATCACAATATTTTTGAAATAAATTTATTGAATAAAGTGCATAGTTGATATTTTGAATGGGCTCGACACCTGATAAATCATTAAAAAACCATCCACAAGAGGTAAAAGAAAAATGAGTATTTTTTACACCAACTAGTAATGATGCAATCTCAGTTTCATAGCCTTTTGCAAAATTATTTGAAATAATTAAATCATCAATAAAAGATTTCATTTTTTGAGAATTTGATACTACTTTTGAATAATCTAATAATAATTGATAAGGATCAATGGAATTGTTAAATATTTCATTGATTCTATCGTAATATATTTTTTTTAATTTATTTTTATTATTTTGTAGTGCAACTCTTAAAGGAAATCTCCATTTTTGATTCCAATTAGGCTCACCACCAGTATGGCATCCACAATCTTTATACCATCTGCTAACTCCATGAAAGCATGACCAACTTGTGCCTTTATCATCTTCACCTTTATGTAAAATAGCTCTTCTAGTAGGTTTTATTTCATCTAATACACAAGCATAATTAGTAAATTCAAATTCATCACGTTCGATAACTTTTCTTATTAATGCTGCTAAAGCCATATCTCCAAATGGCTCATGATGTCCATATATTTCACCATCACTAGCTGTGTGAATTAATTTTGATTTATCCCTATCACTTATGTTTTTTATTATATTATATAAATTATCGGCATCTTTTAATAAATGTCCAAAACTAATACCTTCAGCAAGTTGAGGATTGTAAAAAAATGCATTTATTTTATTACCTTTTTCGCCATAGATATAAAATGGTGTATCATAAGGCGCTACTTGGTCTTTTAATTCAATCATATTGTTATTTTCATCTTCAATAGCTCGACATTGCCATGGAGATAGTATAACAAAATTAATACCTTCTTCTACTAATATATCAATAACTTTCTCATTGATTGCAGCTTCTGGTAACCACATTCCTTCAGGTTTTCTATTAAATCTATATTTAAAATCTTCAATTCCCCAATGGATTTGTAATCTTGCATCATCTTCATCATCTAAAGGTAAAATTGTATGATTATAAGCTTGAGCAATGGCATTACCATGGCCTAGTCTTTTTAAACTTTTTTTATCTGCTTCTACAATCTTTTCATGTACTTCTATATGATGTTCTTCAATCCAAGAGAGTAGAGTTGGTCCAAAATTAAAAGAAATATATTCAAAATTATTTATAAGAGAAATAATTTTTCCTGATTCATTTAAGTATCTACTATTAGTATTGGAGGCATAACATTCGCTTAAAATTTTTTCATTCCAATTTGTAAAAGGGCTTGAAAGATGTTGCTTGGGAATAATGCCCGTAAATGGGTTTTCTCTAGGTGGTTGATAAAAATGCCCATGTAAAATTAATTTTTTCTTTTCTTCTGTATTCATAGCAAGGAATATATCATAATAAATGTTTTTTGTGTAGAAGTTAACCTAACTATAGCTTTTATTCTTTATTGCTGTTGACCAAAAGTTGAGTTTTATTTAACATAACTTAAAGTTGAGTGAAAGGGGTTATCTTTTTATGATATTAGTAGATATTGATAATTTATCTATACAAGAATTAAAATATTTAGCAAAGCAAGAAGGCATTGAAGATTTTGAATCGTTATCTAAAGATGATTTAATAGATGAATTAAATGATATATATGATATAGTTGATGGAACCATTCAATTAAGTGATAGATTGCAAAATACAAGCGGGAAAAGATATGTAAATTCTTTGACTGATATTACTAATTCACATGATTTTCAGGATTTGCCAGGTGTTGTAAAATTAAGTGAACTATATATGGAAACTTCAATTCATTTTATGCTTTCTGATTTGAGTTGGGGATTTGCTTATTGGTCAATTTCACCTTTAACAAAAGCAAAATTACTTGAAGAAGATGACTCATATTTACAAAATGTGTTTTTACGCGTATCCTCAACTAATAACGAAACTAATGAAACAGTATATAATGATATAAATGTTGATAAAGATGATACTTGTTGGAGCATTAATTTAGCAGAATTAGGATGCACTTATCAAATATCTTTATGTGTTCAAAACAAAGCTGGTATTATTATAGCTTTGGCCCAATCACTAGCTTTATCAGTACCTTTACCGTATTGGTTTAAAAACTGTGAAGAGCTTGAGAAGAATCCTATTCTTTTCAATTCTTCTTTCTCATCAATAATAACAAAACAAGGTGAATATAAAGATACTTTGGTTGTTAAATCTGTTATGACAAAATTAGCTCATGGAGATATTAATGGCAAACACTAATGTAAATTTTGTTCTTCATGCTCATATGCCTTTCGTTCGCCATCCAGAGCATGAGAGATTTTTAGAAGAAGACTGGTTATTTGAGTCTATTAATGAATCATATCTACCATTACTTAGGATGCTCAATAATTTAAAAGATAGAAATATCACTTATAAATTAAGCATATGTTTTTCACCAACATTAATATCAATGTTAGTAGATCCTCTATTACAAAAACGTTATATTAATTATTTAAAATTGCATATAAATTTAGGAAAAAAAGAAGTTAAAAGATGCCAAAAGGATCAGCCTGAAGCATTAGAAATGGCTAAAACCTATCTTGAAAATCTTGAAGATAATTATAGAGATTATATTCAAGTATATAAAAATAATATTCTTACAGGTTTTAAAAAACTTAAAGAAGAAGGTTATTTAGAACTTTTAGCTAGCGCAGCAACAAATTCCTTTTTCCCAGTTTATAGAGAATTTCCAATTGCTATTAATGCACAAATTGAAGTTGGTATTCAAACTTTTATTGAAGCTTTTGAATTTACACCGGATGGATTTTGGTTGCCTGAGTGTGGATATTATCCTGGATTAGAGACAATATTAGCAAAGCATAATATAACATATTTTCCAGCTTCTTCTCAATCAGTGCTATTTAGTGAAACACGTTGTGAAACAGGTGTATATAGACCTGTTAAAACTGAAAATAATGTTACTATTTTCCCTCGTGATTACCAAACAACATCACTAGTATGGTCTCATGAAGGATATCCTTCATCTAAAGAATATAGAGAGTTTTATAGAGATATTGGATATGATTTGCCTTTAGATTATATAAAACCTTATATCCATGAACCTGATGTGAGAGTTTTTACTGGATTTAAGTATTGGTCAATTACTGATAAAGGTTTAGAAAAAGATTATTATAATAAAGATAAGGCTATGAAAATAGCTCAACAACATGCTCTAAATTATGTATATAATATTGCACAAAAAGGAAGAGCTGTTAGACCTAATTTAAATGGTAAAGATCCATTATTTACTTTATGCTTCGATGCAGAGTTATTTGGACATTGGTGGTATGAAGGCTTAAAATGGTTAGAAACTATTTTAGTTGAACAAAATAGTGAGTGTGCTTCAATAACTTTAATAAATCCTAGAGATTTTATTAAACAAGAAGGCAAAGGTTTTCAAAAAATAAAACCTTGCTTATCCTCATGGAGTGAAGGTGGGTATTCAAAGATTTGGCTTGATGGTTCAAATAATTGGATTTATCGACATACTCATAAAGCAATAGAGAGAATGGTTGAATTATCAGATAGATTCCCTAATCAGCAAAGTTTGAAAAAAAGATTTTTAGACCAAGCTGCAAGAGAAGTTCTCTTATCTATGGCATGTGATTGGCCTTATATGATATATAATGATACAAATTCCCAATTTGCAAAAAATCAATTGGTATCGCATCTTGCAAACTTTAATGTTGTATATTCTAATATGTGTAAGAATGCAGTAAATACTGAGTGGCTTGTAAAAAGTGAATCGAGAGATAATATTTTCCCAGATATAGATTATAATATATTTGAATTGAATAATTGTAAAAATATGTAATTATTTTTATCATTTTAATAAGACCTAGGAGTTTATCTTCTAGGTTATTTTTTTTATAATTATGTTAATATATGTTAAGTTTTTTTAATATTCATAAATAGTTATTTATTATTTAGCAATTTTTTTATTGTAAAATTGTGGTTATTGATATAATATAAGGGGTGAATTGTGGCGAAATAGAAAGATTTTTATAATGGAGATTTTGATGGATACTGGCATTTATACAATTACAATAGATGATAAAGGCAGGTTTCTTTTCCCAAATAAGATGCGTAAAAACATTGAAGATGGAAACTATGTACTTACTTATGCTGTTGATAAATGTCTTCAAATTATCACATTAAAAGAATTTGATTCAATAAAAAATGCCTTACTTAAGGATTCAAATCCCATGTTAAGAAAAGCAAATAGAAACATGTTAAGGAGATTTGTTGCTCCTGCTGTTGAAGTTTCTCTTGATAAATCAGGTAGATTAAGTATCCCTAGAGCATTAAGAGATGATGTTGGATTATATTGCAAAAGTGAAGGTCTTTTATTAAATGCTGGTCCATTTATTGAAATATGGGGATTAGCAAATTATAGATTAATGAATGATAATTTAGATATTGAAGAGGCTTCTTTAGAACTCTTTAATAAAATAAATAAGTAATAGGAGAAAATATGGATTTTGTACATATGCCTGTAATGGCGAAAGAAGTCAAAGAATTCTTAGTTCCTCCTAGTGATGAAAACCCTTTGATGGTTGATTGTACTACTGGAGAAGGTGGGCATACACATATGATGCTTGAGAGTATCCCAAACTTAAAAGTTATTGGTTTGGATTGTGATAAGCATATACAAGAAAAAGCTAAGTTTAGAATGAAAGAGTTTGGTGAGCGTTTTATACCTATTCATACTTGGTTTGATGAGTATTTTGATAATTATGATGGAGAAAAATTAGATTTAGTTTTAATTGATTTAGGTATTAGTATTTTCCATTATGAAGAATCAAATAGAGGATTTTCATTTAAGAAAGAAGAAAGGCTCGATATGAGGCTTAATGATGAAAGTGAGCTTACTGCACAAATGGTAGTAAATACCTATAAGGAAGTTGATCTAGCTAATTTAATTTATAAATTTGGTGAGGAGCGATATTCTAGAAGGATTGCGAAGGCCATTTGTGAAGCTAGGCGACTTAAGCCCATAGATAGTTCAAGTGAATTGGAAAATATTATATTTAAGTGTGTTCCTCAAAATTATAAACATGGACGCATTCATCCTGCAACAAGGACTTTTCAAGCATTACGAATTGAAGTAAATAATGAGTTAGATAGAATTGAAAACACAATTATTAATGCTTCAAAAGCTTTAAAAGTTGGAGGCAGAATGGCTATTATTTCTTTCCATTCTCTTGAAGATAGAATTGTAAAATGGACATTTAAAAATTTGGCAAAAGGGTGTAGTTGTCCACCTGAGGCAATGAGATGTACATGTGATACTAAAGCACTTGTAAAAATATTGACAAAAAAACCAATTATAGCAAGTGATGAAGAAAATAAAATAAATCCTCCTAGCCGTAGTGCTAAGCTAAGAGTGATAGAAAGAATTTAATTGTGAGATATTAGATTTAAATTTAAAGGATTAAGGTTGATATGTTAAAAAAAACTAGTTCAAAAGTAACTGTTTCACATTTTTTTACTGTTTTTACATTAGTATCAATCTTTTTAAGCCTTTTTATCCCTGCTTATTTAAAGGGACTAAATCAAAGTGCAATTAATGAACATTCAAAGTTGATGAAAGAAAGAGAATTATTAGTAGAAAAAAGGAATAAAAAATTAAGTTTAATTAGTTCCTTAAAAACTCCTGAAAGTGTTTATAAAATGGCGCTTTTACAAGATTTAGATTTACAGTTGGTAAATAATGAATAAAAGAAGGATAATATGGCTTTTTCAAACTATAAATATGGAGTGTTTAG
>CAZPTG010000062.1:0-11421 GCA_964589355.1 uncultured Spirochaetaceae bacterium | reverse complement strand
ATTCAATTGATATAAATGAAGTTTGAAAAAAAATATAATATCAAAAAACGAAGAATAAATATATATTCATCTAGAATACAAAGTATAAAATCTGATTTTTTTGATAATTTAATCAACCATAAAAAGACAGAGCTTTATATATTTAGATGATGATTATTGCTTAAAAAATATAATAAAGTTTGTAATTAAGTTTTAACTTATTGAATATTCAATAATTACATTACTTACATAACGTCCTGCAGGAAGATCTGATTTTCCCTGCCAATAAAGTATAAAAGCACTTACAAGAGTATTCTTATTTTTTCCAGCAGGAAGTGTTTTTAACATATATGGGGTATAAACTATTGGAGTAATATCAGAATCATAAATATCATTTTCATTATTTAGTGTTGTTTTGAAAGAACTAGGTTTGACATTTAAATCAACTGATAAACCTTTATTCATATTACTTGATGCATGTATTCTAAAATAATTTGTATTTCCATTTCTATTTAATGATCCATAAGTATAAATTTCATAATTTGTTGTTCCATCTTCAATAGTATCATTAGCATAATATAAATTATAAGTTACATTAGTTTCAGCAATTGAAGTGTTTAAATTTATATCTTTATTTTTTGCACTTAAAGATAATGATACACCTATTAGAATAATAAAAATAATAAATAATTTTTTCATAATATAACACCTTTTAGTTTTATATATATATTATATAGTTGGATTGTAACTTGTGTCAAGAATAAAAAAAATAATTTATAAAAAAATAACTATATAAATTAATTCATTTACTAGTAAGTAATTATTTTTGAAAAAGTTAAGTAATTAATGGTTTGAAAAAACTCCTTGATTAAATTATATTTAAAAAAGGAGTTTTGTACTAGTAAAATATGTAGATTATCTTTGATCTATTGGTAATACTTTTCGATGATTAGGTCCTGTATAGACTTGTCTTGGTCTTCCAATTTTTTGGAATGGATCATGTTTCCATTCTAAGTAATGAGCAATCCATCCAGGAAGTCTTCCAAGAGCAAACATTACTGTAAACATAGATGAAGGGATCCCCATATAATGAAAGATAATGCCTGTGTAGAAATCAACATTTGGATAAAGATTTCTATCGATAAAATATTGATCACTTAATGCTTTTTCTTCAAGTTGCAATGCAATATTCAATAAAGGATCTTTAGTTGCATCATCACCTAATACTTCTCTGCAAAGTTTTTTTGCAATTTTTGCTCGAGGATCATAAGTTTTATAAACTCTATGTCCAAATCCTGATAACCTAAAGCTGTCATTTTTATCTTTAGCTTTTTTTATTATTTCATCTATAGTCCAACCTTCGCTTAATATTTTTGATAACATCTCAAGTACTGCTTGGTTTGCACCACCGTGTTTTTTACCCCAAAGAGCACAACATCCAGCTGAAACTGATGCATATAAATTTGCAGCTGAAGATCCAACTAATCTAACTGCGCTTGTTGAGCAGTTTTGCTCATGATCGGCATGAAGTATTAATAATTTATTTAAAGCATCAACTTGCTTAGGATCTGGGATATAATTATAAACAGGAGAGTCAAACATCATATACAAGAAATTTTCACAAAATGAATATTTATAAGATGGATCAACACTAGCTTGTCCAATTGATTGTCTATAAGTATAGGCTGCAATTGTACGCATCTTTGACAATAATCTTGTTACAGTTAAATCTAAATGATCTTCAGGATTTACATCATTTCCTAATTCTGGATAAAAAGCAGAAAGAGAGGCTACCATAGCAGATAGAATGCTCATCGGATGAGCTCTTTGAGGATAACTCCTAAAAAATAATTTCATATCAGTGTGTAACATAGAATGTTTATTTAATAATTCTTGATAAGCATATCTTTCATCTCTAGTAGGCAATTCTTCTTTAATTAATAGATGTGCAACTTCAACAAAATCGCAATTTTCAACTAAATCTTCGATATCATAACCACGATAACGTAGAATTCCATTTTCTCCATCTACAAAACATATTGAACTTTGACAAGATCCTGTATTAGCGAATCCTGGATCGTAAGTAATTATTCCTGTATCTGCTCTTAGTGTTGAAATATCTATAGAGGTTACATCAACATTATCATGAATTAAATTTAATTTAATCTCTTTATCTTCATATTTAAGTGTTGCACCTTTTTTGTTTATTTCCATTGTTTTTCCTTATTTTTTAATGTTGTTGATATCTCTTAAAGCTAGTATAAGAGCTTGTGTACCTAAATTCCCATTGCCTTGTTCCTGAAGTTTTTCATATAACTTTTCTACAAGCTCAAGGGTAGGTAGTTTAATATTTAATTTTGAACACTCATCTAGTGCAATTTTCATATCTTTTATAAAATGATCTATATAAAAACCTGGATCATAATTGTTATTAACTATTCTAGGTGCAAGGTTGTCTAAAGACCAACAACCGGCTGCTCCACTTTTTATTGTATTAATTAAAGTTGTTAAATCTAAATTGTTTTTTTCAGCATATAATAAAGCCTCACATACACCACCCATTGTTCCAGCTATTGTTATTTGATTTGCCATTTTTGTATGGCTACCCGCTCCTGCTGGGCCTTCTAAAATGTAACTTTTTCCTAGAATCTTAAAGAAATCTTCCATTTTTTCAAATGTTGAAGAGTCTCCTCCAACCATAATAGATAATGTT
This sequence comes from uncultured Spirochaetaceae bacterium, assembly GCA_964589355.1. Classification (GTDB taxonomy): domain Bacteria; phylum Spirochaetota; class Spirochaetia; order Sphaerochaetales; family Sphaerochaetaceae; genus Pleomorphochaeta. Next base: position 8,729 of record CAZPTG010000062.1, on the reverse strand, counting down.
CCGTTTTTTGCACCAACATCTCCACCTGAAACAGGAGCATCTAATGTCTCAACACCCATAGACTTACCTTTTTCATATATTTTTTTCGAAAGTGTCGGACTTGTAGTTGTCATGTCACAAAAAATTTGATTTTTACAAGCTCCAGAGAACAATCCATTTTCACCAAAATAAACATTTTCTACATCTTTAACAAATCCAACAATTGTAAAAACTATATCACTATTTTGTGCTATTTCTTTAGGGGAATTGTAATATTTGGCTCCAAGGTTGATTAATTCTTGGGCTTTTTCTTTTGTCCTATTGTATACATTGATTTCATAATTGTTTTCAATTAATCTTTTACACATGGATTTTCCCATAACTCCTGTTCCAATCCAGCCAATTTTTTTCATTTTTATTCCTCCTGTGAAATAAGTTTTTTCTTATCTATATAAAGAATTATATCATACAATAATAATTTTATTAAATTTTTGATTATAAAAAAACCAGATTTTGTTAATCTGGCTCTATTTTATAAAATATTAGTAGACGATTTGCTTTTTATATTTTTTAAATAGAGCTAATGATCTCTCTCTTTTTCCTATTTGTTCTTTAATCTTTTTTGTATCTCTGTAATTATTTTGGATAAAATTATAGAAATAATTATTTAATATTTTGATAGTAGGTTCGCTATTATATTTATAATCTATTTTATTAATGTTGGCCAAAATTTTTGTATTTAATATATCTAAGTATGTGTAAAAAGAAAAAGATTTTTGATTATTTAGGTTAGTATTTTTAGATTTTAAGATTGAATTGTTAGTTAGATAAACATCGCTATCTTTATATGCAATAGCTACAAATAAAAAATCCATAATTCCTTTTCTCTCCATTTTGATAGTAGGGTTTTTATTATCTATTTCCTTTATTGATTTACACATGTTTTTCTCACTAAACTACTTTTAATAGGTTGATTATAAGATAAAAATCCAACGTTATGCAACATCTTTTGAAAAAAAGAGATACTATTTTATTTAGTATCTCTTTATTACTTAATTAATTATCTCTCTCAGCAGAAGCCATTAGACGTATAGCATTTATGTTTATAAAGCCTTTACAATCAATTGGTTCATATCCACCACTGACTTCCATAGATCATAATTCTTCATTATAAAGAGATTTATCACTAGAGATTCCAGCCATAATGATGTTACCTTTATATAGAGCAACTTTTGAAGTCCCTGTCACATTTTTTTGACTTTGTTCTATAGCTGCTTCTAGCATATTGAACTCTGGAGCATGCCAATATCCATTATATACTAACTCAGCATATTTAGGCATTAAAGAATCTCTTAGATGCATTACTTCTTTATCCATTGTTATACCTTCTAAATTATGGTGAGCTTGCCAAAGAATTGTACATCCTGGTGTTTCATAAACCCCACGAGATTTAATACCAATGTAACGGTTTTCGACCATATCAATTCTTCCTATAGCATTATCATGACCAATTTTGTTTAAGTATAAAATCATTTCTAAAGGATCACTAATTGTTTCATTAGTTGTTTCATTTGTTATTGATACTGGAACTCCATCTTCAAATTCAAAACTTAGTAATGTTTCTTCTTCAGGTGCATCTTTAAGAGATAGTGTTAAATTGTAAACATCTTCAGGACATCTCATATTTGCATCTTCTAAAATTCCAGCTTCATGAGAAATATGGATTAAATTTTCATCTTCACTAAAAGGTTTTTTTGTTGAAGCTTTAATTGGAATATCATATTTTTTAGCATAATTAATCATATCAGATCTGCCTTCAAACTCATTTAACCAAACAGGATCTTTCCATGGTGCGATGATTTTGACTTCAGGCATATGCATGTAATATCCAAATTCAAAACGTACTTGATCATTACCTTTACCTGTTGCTCCATGAGCTACATATACTGTGTTTTCTTTCTTAGCGATTTCAACATGACGTTTTGCAATTATTGGGCGAGCAATTGAAGTCCCTAATAAATAAGTTCCTTCGTAAGTTGCATTTGCTTTCATTGCTGGAATTACATAATCTGTTACTAATTCTTTTCTTAAATCTTCAATGTATACTTTAGAAGCTCCACTAGCATAAGCTTTTTCTTCAATTGCTTTAAAATCTTCTTGTTGTCCAACATTTGCAACATATGCAATTACTTCAAATCCTTGATTTGCTAACCATTTTAATATAACAGATGTATCTAAACCACCACTATATGCTAAAATAACTTTTTTCTTATCCATAATCTTTATTCCTATATGTATCTTTATTAATTTATTATTTATTGAGCTTATTATGCATAAATATACATGCTTGTTCAAGTAGTATTTTGAATAAATATTTAAAAAATTAGAAAAAATTAAGTTATTTATAGATTTTTATTAATAAATATTCATTCATTAGTAGTAAATATACATAAAGTAAAGTAAAAATAATTAGTTTTTTAGTGAGTTTTTATTAGTTATAATAGAGTTGACAAGAAGAATATTCTATTTAATAATATATATGATATCAAATTGATATCTTTTGAGAGGTAAATTATGATAGAATTTAAAAATTTAAGCAAACAGTATCAAAAAGAAAAACCATTTGCAGTTAAAAATTTGAATTTTGAAGTAAAAAAGGGTGAAATCTTTGGTTTTTTAGGTCCAAATGGAGCTGGAAAAAGTACAACAATAAACATGTTAATGGGTGTTTTAAAACCTTCAAAGGGATGCGTTGTTGTTGATAATCATGTAGTTAGTGATGAAAGTTTTTTGACTAAAAGTATGATAGGCTTTGTTCCGGATGAACCTTTGTTTTATGAAAAGATGACTGGATTGCAATATATAGCTTTTATTTGTGATGTTTTTGATGTAGATAAAAATGAAAGACAAGAGAGGGCTAATAGGTTAATAAAATTATTCAATTTAGAAAAAGCTATTGATGATAGAATCTCTTCATACTCTCATGGAATGAAACAAAAATTAGGTATTATATCGGCTCTTATTCACGAGCCTAAAATTCTTGTTCTTGATGAGCCTATGGTAGGTTTAGATCCAAAAGCTTCATATATTTTAAAGGATGTGATGAAACGTTTTTGTGATAAGGGTGGGACAGTCTTTTTTTCAACTCATGTTATGGAAGTAGCTCAAAATCTTTGTGATAATGTTGGGATTATTAATAAGGGTGAATTAGTTTATTCTACATCATTAAAAGAGTTTAATGATAAAGAAGATGCTTCGCTTGAAAAAATATTTTTAGAAATTACAGGTAATGAAGATTTAAATTCTTTCGTTGATGAGGCTATGATATGAGATTAAATTTAGTTTTATCTTTGGTAAAGTATCAATTAATAGCCGCAAAACCTTTAGAACAGTTTATTAGTGGTGCAGGAAAAACGAAAAAGAAAAATAAAATTTTTAATTTGATTTTGAGAGTTCTAGCCCTTATTTTAATTTCATCAAGTTTTATATTTTTACTTGGAATTAACTATTTTGGATATATGCATTTTTCAAATATGTTTAACATTTTAGAAAAAGGTATTGCATTTTGCACTTTTAGTGGTACTTTATTTTTATTGTTTGTAAGTACTTCTTATTTAGAGCATACATATTTTAGAGGTAAAGATATAAAGATTTGGAGACTTTTGCCTATATCAAAAACAGAATTTTTCTTATCTAGATTTATAACAAATTATGTTTATTCTCTAATGATAAATCTAATTGTTTCAATTCCTTTGATTGTTGCTATTTTTTATTATTTAGGATTTACATTATTAACTTTTTTATCTTCTATTAGTTTATTTTTATTACTACCAATCCTTCCATTATTATTAAGTAGTTTGCTAGTAATATTAAAAATTGTTGTACTTAAAGGGAAAAATATAAAAATTGTTGATTTTTTATTTTCTAATGGTCCTTTTTTAGTTGCAATATTGTATTTAACTAAGATGTCAAATGAAATGACTAAATCAATGTTTGAGGGCTCTCAAAGTTCACAAATAGAGGGTTATTTTAATTATATTTCAAATATTGGAGATCTTCCTTACTTCTCTTTGATGGGAAAAATGTTTTTAAGTCCATATTCCTTTTTTGCATTTATTATATTAGCTATTTTATGTTTTTCTCTCTCTGTACTAATAATCGCACCTTTGTTTGAGAGATGTATGAATTATGTTATTAGTGAAAATAATAATAAAATAAAAAAGAAAAAAAATAGTACTAAATCAAATAGTTTAAAATCAAATAACTTATTTTTAACATTAATAAAAAGAGAACTTTTCATTTTAGAAAGTGAAAAAGGCTTTTTATCAGAAAGTATTTCCGAGATGTTTATTCCAATTGTTTTGATAATTGTTTGGCAGATTTCAGGTAGTCTTGAAGCTATGAATCAAATAATTAATAATTTTTCTAATACCCCGTATTTTAATGCTATTATTTTTACTATAGTTCATTTGTTTGCCTCTTTTGTAATGATTTCATCGACTTCTGTAAGTAGAGAAGGTAGAACTTTTAAACTTAATAAACTTCTTCCAATTGATTATAAATTAACAATTAAAGCAAAAGTTGTTTTTCATTTATTATTTATCAGTGCCGTTCAAGTTGTTTATTTAATTTTATTTTGTATATTTTTTAATATTGATTTAAATAATTTATTATGGATGATTCCTCTTTTTATAATTAATAGTATAAATATAGCTCTTTCTAATTTATTTATAGATTATTCAAATCCTAAATTAGAATGGGAAGTTGGAATTAGTGCTATGAAGCGAAATGTTAATGGATTAATATCAATGCTAATCTCTATTGGTGTAATTGCACCGTCTTTATTGATTGTTTTTTTTAAGAGCAATTTAATAATTTTTGCAATCATTATTTCACTTGTGATTTTATTTATTTTTAATAATCTTGTGCAAAAGGCTGCTAAGAAATTAATTTATCAAGATTAATAAAAAAATGGGAGATTTGTTAAAATCTCCCAAAGTTAAGTTAAAGTTTGAATATGACATTATCTATAATCTTTAACATTTTTTCAATTTCATTTTTTGTTATTGTAAGAGGAGGTACAAATCTAATTACATCGTTACCTGCTTTTAGTATTAACAGTTTTTCTTTTAAGCATTCTTGTATTATTTGAATAGGATCTATATTAACTATTATTCCTTGCATCAAGCCAAGACCTCTTACACTTTTTATTTTATTAGGATATTTTTTTGAAAGAGATTTTAACCCTTTTTCTAAATAATTTCCTTTTTCTTGAATTTCTTTTATAAAGCTCTCATCTTCTAATTTGCTCAAAATAACTGAAGATGCATTTAGTGCAACTAAATTACCTCCAAATGTTGAAGCATGATCACCAGGTATAAATATATTATCTGCCTTATCGCCTACAACCATTGCACCACAAGGAATTCCACCACCTAAAGCTTTAGCTAAAGTTAATACATCTGGTTTTACATTGTAATTTTGAAAACAAAAAGGTTTTCCACATCTTCCCATTCCGCATTGAACTTCATCAAAAATGAGTAATAAATTATGTTTATCTGCTAAATCCCTCAATCCTTGTAAAAATTCTTTAGTTGAAGGTATAATTCCACCTTCCCCTTGTAAAGGTTCAACTATAATTGCACAAACCTCATTATCAATTTTATCTTCTACGCTTTTTAAGTCATTAAAATCTGCATATTCAATTCCATTTAATAATGGGAAAAAATTTTTATGATATTTTTTTTGTCCTGTTGCTGTAACTGCTCCATAAGTTCTACCATGAAAAGAATGATTCATTGATATTATTTTATATCTATTATCTATTGATCCAAATTTTCTAGCTAATTTAAGTGCTGCTTCATTTGCTTCTGCACCACTATTGCAATAAAAGGCTTTTTTTAATTGAGATAAATTGGTTAACTTTTCGCCAGCTTTTAATTCATAATTATGCCAATAAAGATTTGATGTATGTAAAATACCATTATTAAGTACTTCATTTATTGCCTCTTTTATTTCAGGATTATTATAGCCTAGAGCATTAACAGCAATTCCGGCAACAAAATCAAGATATTTATTACCCTCAGTATCTATTAAATAATTTCCTTCACCTTTTTCAAATACAATTGGAAATTTTGAATATGTATTTAGTATTACATCTTGTGATTTACTTATTTGATCTTTCATTTAAATTATTCCTTATTAAACATCATTGTTCCACATCCTTTTGATGTGAATATTTCAAGTAGGATTGAATGCTCTAAATTACCATCTAAAATATGGATTGATTTTACTCCATTATCTATTGCTTCTATGCAGCATTGTACCTTTGGAATCATGCCACCGTTTATTGTTTTATTATTTATATAATTTATAGCTTCATCTTTTGATAATCTGCTTATAGAGCTTTTATTATCATCTTTGTTATGTAAAATGCCATTTGTATCTGTCAAAAAAATTAACTTTTGAGCTTTTAGAGCTGAGGCTATAGCACTTGCAGCATAATCTGCATTTATATTAAAAGTGTTTCCTTTATCATCATTAGCAATTGGTGAAAAAACTGGTATATAGTTTTTATCTAAAAGAGTTTGTAATAATTCAGTATTTACTTTATCAATTTTTCCAACATATCCTAAATCGATATCTTTTACTTCTTTAGAAACTTCTAATGTGTTTCCATCTTTTCCACTAATTCCAACTGCATTTAGACCATGGGATTGTAAATCTTGTACAAGGTTTTTTGAAATAGAGCCTGATAATACCATCTCTGCAATTTTCGCAGTCTCTTTATCTGTAACTCTTAATCCATTGATAAATTTAGTTTCTTTATTCATTTTCTTAAGGGTTTGGGTTATATCATTACCACCACCATGTACCACTAAAATATTTAATCCTAAATATTTTAGCATTGATATATCTTGAATAATGGATTTTTTCAACTTTGTACTAGACATTGCAGATCCACCATATTTTACAACTACTGTTGTATTAGAAAAATTCCTTATATATGGGATGGCCTCAATTAATACGTCTGCTTTTTTAATAATATCTTCCATATTAACTCCTATAATCCCCATTAATTTCTATATATTTATAACTTAAATCACATCCCCAAGCTAGCGCTTGTTCATTTGCATCTTCTAGGTTAATGTGAACTTTAATCATTTTTTCTAATAGTATTTTTTTAGCTATTTCTTCACTAAATTTTATAGGTACTCCATTTTCTACAACAGTAATCTTTCCTTTAGAACTTTCAAATGATATTGATACTTTATCTACATTGAAATCAGCTCCACTATATCCCATTGCACAAAGAATTCTTCCCCAGTTTGCATCGCTTCCAAAGAAAGCACATTTTACAAGGCTAGAGTTAATAACAGATTTTGCTAAAATTTTTGCATCTTTTTTTGTTTTTGCACCATTTGTGATAACTTCAATAAATTTACTTGCACCTTCTCCATCTTTTACAATTTCTTTTGCTAAATATGTATTTACAAAGACAAAAGCTTCTTTGAATTTATTGAAATCTTCACTGTCTTGATTAATCTCTTTGTTATTAGCTGCACCATTTGCAATAGCTAATACTGTATCATTTGTACTTGTATCTCCATCTACACTTATCATATTATATGTATCTTCAATTGTATTACCTAATAAATTTTGTAGAGCTTGATTTTCTATATTTGCATCTGTGAATATAAAGCTGAGCATTGTTGCCATATTTGGATGAATCATTCCAGATCCCTTAGCAACTCCTGTAATAGTAATTTCTTTATTATCTATTTCAGTTTTTATTGTTATTATCTTTAAGCTTTTATCAGTTGTAATAATAGCTTTGCTAAAATTTAATAAATTATTATCAGATGAATTTATTGATGGAATAATAGTCTTGATACCTTTTTTATATACATCCATTTTTAAAGGAACACCAATTACTCCTGTTGAACAAACTAAAACATTTTCTTTGTTACAATTTAAATTATTTGATACTTCTTTTGCGATTTCTTCATTATCTTTTTCTCCTTGAAATGAAGTGCATGCATTGGCATTTCCACTATTTATAATAATAGCTTTTGTCTTTTCTTTGTTATCTGTTTGTTTTTTATCCCATATTACGGGAGCAGCTTTTACTTTATTAGTAGTGTATGTTCCTGCACTGTTGCAAAGTGTATCGCTTACTAATATAGCTAAATCTTTTTTGACTTTTTTAAAGCCACAAGCTATTCCATTTATTTTATATCCTTTAGGAAGTGTTGGATTTTTTAATATTTTATACATTTTATCTCCTTAAAGTGGTGTTGATGAGAATTTATCTAATCCTAGGTATTGATAGAAACCAAAATATAAATTCATATTTTCAATAGCTTGGCCACTTGCACCTTTTACTAAATTATCAATTGCACCTAATGCAATTATGTTTTTTGTTCTAGCATCTATAGTAAAACTAATATCAATTCTATCTGTGTCTTTTACATATTTTGTTTCAACAATTTTGTTTTCACCAAGATAGTTAATAAATTCACAATTTTTATAAAAATCTCTATATGCTCTATCAATATCTATTGAGGTAATACTATCTTTTATCTTTGCATAACATGTTGATAAAATTCCCCGATTCATTGGTATTAAGTGTGGAGTAAATTGAACTTTTATTTCTTCTTTAGCTAATTTACTTAATTCTTGTTCTATCTCTGGGGTATGTCGATGAGATGTTATTCCATATGCTTTTATATTTTCATTTGATTCACAAT
>CAZPTG010000061.1:0-11431 GCA_964589355.1 uncultured Spirochaetaceae bacterium | reverse complement strand
GACGATTTGTTAAAGAACTAAGGCCTGAGTCCTCAAACTCTCTCAAATGTATTTCTAACGGAATACTGCCTAAAAATGGAGTATCCAATTCTTCACACATTTTTTTACCGCCACCTTTACCAAAAATTGGAATTTCTTTCCCGCAATCTGGGCAAATCAAACCACTCATATTTTCAATAACACCTAAGACTGAAACTTTTAATTTTCTAGCAAAATTAACACTTTTTCTTGCATCTAGAACAGCAACATCTTGTGGTGTTGTTACAATAATTGCACCTGTCATTTCAGGAATAGCTTGGATTGTTGTTAATTGTTCATCACCAGTTCCAGGAGGAGAATCAATTAGTAAATAATCTAAATTACCCCATTCTACATCACCTAAAAATTGCTTAATAACAGCAATCTTCATTGGACCTCTCCAAATTACAGGATCTGAACTTGAATTAAGAGCAAATGATAAACTTACTACATATAAACCATCTCTAACTTTTACTGGTAAGAAATTTTGTCCATCTGCACTTTCTAGAGCACCAGATTCACAACCTAACATTTTTGCAACATTTGGACCATGTAAATCAGTATCTAAAATTCCTACAGTTTTACCTGCATCTACTAACGCATTTGCCAAATTTACAGTAACAGTAGTCTTACCAACACCACCTTTACCACTCATTATTAATATCTTTCTATTAATACAATCTAATCTTTCCCTGATTTTAGCTTCACGAATTGCTTGTTCATCAGGTGTACCTTCATGAGACATTGTAAACTCCTAAACTTATTTATTAATAAAGAATAGTAAAAATAAATTATTATGGCAATAAAACTAATGTAAAATATGAAATAATTTTTGACATTTGTCTTTTACCTTTTAAATTATTAAAAAAAATTTATTAAAATTTAATACAATTTCTACCAAATTTTTTTGCCTTATACATTAATTCATCAGCTTTTTTTATCAAACTATTAATATCATCTTTTTCATCAATTTGAACAATTCCGAAACTTGCTGTCACTTTTTCACATTTTTTAAAAGGACATTTTTCAATAGACAAACGAATTTCTTCAGAAATAGCAAAAGCTTTTTTTAAATGAGTATCTTCCAAAAGAATAAAGAATTCTTCTCCTCCCCACCTAAATAATTCTCCTCTATCTTTTAATGTATTTCTTACTTTTGAACAAACCTCAATAAGTACTTTATCTCCTATATCATGTCCAAACTCATCATTAATTTTTTTAAAATGATCTAAATCAAATAAAACAAGTGAAGAATCTTTAGTTTTATCTAAATTTGTTATTCTCTCATTGAAAAATCTTCTATTATAGGTTTTTGTCAAATCATCATGAATTAAATATGATTTTAATTGTTCATTGGCTTTTTTCAAATCATTTTCAATTTTTTTATTTTTACTTATATCAAAAACAATACCACTTAGCATTATAGGTCTACCATTTTTATCATATTCAGTAATTTTTCCTCTATCATAATACCATTTATAATTACCGTTTTTATCTTTTATTCTATATTCAACCTCATATGCTTCACGTTTTCCACTTAAATGATCTCTCATATTCTGCATTACATGCTCATAATCATCTTTATGCAATCTTTGAGTAAAAAACTCAAACCCAATATCTTTTGGTATTTCCTCTTTTGTAAACCCAAGATTTAAAACTTTTTTATCGTTAAAAAAAACTTGATTACTTTGTACAAGCCATTGCCACTGACCTAAATTTCCTATCCAGGGCAGGAAAGTTAATTCATTAGAATTACGTTCCTTTATTAATTCATCTACTAAAGTTTGTAATTCATTTATCTTAGTTTTTAAATTATTAAATTCTTCAATACCAATTTTTTCGTTTTCCATAATCACCCCTTAAATAAAGAAACAACTTTATAAAAAATATACATAATACTATATCATTTTTATTTCTTTATATCATTGTATCATATAATTTAATATTAGCATATTTTATAATTTTTAAGTAATATACTGCGTTATTTTGTTTAATTTAATTATTTTTTTTAATAATAGATAAATAGATATCAATATATCTAATTGAATTATTATTAACTTTTTAATACCTTATTTATGCTTATTTTTGATTTATTTTGTATGTTTTTGTATGTTTTTTAGGTATATATAAATTGTTTTTTGTTGCACTTTGTTGCATCATGTATATTCTTATCAGAAAAAAAAATACAATAAATTATTCATTAAAAATAGAAGTAAAAATACCTTGAAACTAAAGCAACTTATCAGTATTATACATAATGAGTATTTCACTGTTGAAATACATTATTAAACATACAAAAAAAATCAGGAGTTAGTATGATTTTATTGACACAATTAACACAAGACCAACTCGTCGCACAGCTAATGAATGGTGTCACGCTCATGCTATTAGGTATGGGAACTGTATTATTGTTCCTAGTTGTATTAATTTTTGTAACAAAGGGAATGAGTCATTTTGTTACAAAATATGAAGCTAAAAAACCTCAAGTTGCACCAGCTACAGCAACAAGAGATAATAGTAATAACAATGCAGCCACACCTAATACAAGTGCTGATACAGAAATAGCAGCCGCCATTGCAGCCGCTGTTGCAAAGTCCCGAGAATAAATAAGGAATAAGTTAATGAAAAAAAAAGTTGATTTTATGTGTACCGCCTTTAGAGACGGTTTCCAATCAGTATACGGTGCCCGTGTATTCACAAAAGATTTTATGCCAGCTGTAGCAGCAGCAAGAGAAGCAGGAATTGATCACTTTGAAGCAGGCGGTGGCGCTCGTTTCCAATCCCTTTATTTCTATAGTAATGAAGATGCTTTTGAAATGATGGATGAATTTAGACGTGTTGCAGGTCCAGATGCAGATTTACAAACACTTTCAAGAGGTGTTAATGTTGTAGGATTAGATTCACAACCAAGAGATATAATTAAATTACACGCACAAATGTTCAAAAAACATGGAATCTCAAGAATTCGTAATTTCGATGCCTTAAACGATGTAAACAATTTAATTGATAGTGGTAAAGCTATTCATGATGCAGGATTAAACCATGAAGTTACTGTTACTATGATGAGTCTTCCACCTAACACAACAGGTGCTCATGATCCAGATTTCTATGAAATGGTTCTAAAGCAAATTTTAGATGCAGGTATCCCTTTTGATTCTGTATGTTTTAAAGATGCTTCAGGAACAACTACACCAAAAGTTATTTATGATACAATCAAAAGAGCTAGAAAACTTTTAGGTAAAGATGTGAAAATTGTAGTTCATAGTCATGAAACTGCCGGTGTTTCAATTCAACAATATATGAGCGCAATTGAAGCTGGTGCAAACCAAGTTGACTTATCAATGTCACCTGTATCTGGTGGTACTTGTCAACCTGATATCATTACTATGTGGCATGCTTTGCGTGGTACTGATTATGATTTAGGTATTGATATAACTAAAATTCAAAAAGCTGAAAAAGTATTTGAAAATTGCATGAAGGATTATTTTAATCCTCCAGAAGCTTCTAAAGTTAATCCTAACATTCCATTCTCACCTTTACCAGGTGGTGCTTTAACAGCTAATACTCAAATGCTTCGTGACAATAACTTAATGGATAAATATGCAGATATTGTTCATGCAATGGGCGAAACTGTAGCAAAAGGTGGTTTCGGAACTTCTGTAACACCTGTTTCTCAATTCTATTTCCAACAAGCTTTCAATAATGTTATGTATGGACCTTGGAAAAAAATTGCAGAAGGCTATGGTAAAATGGTACTAGGATATTTTGGTAAAACTCCTGTTGCTCCAGATCCAGAAATTGTAAAAATTGCTTCAGAACAATTAAAACGTGAACCTACAACTGAAAAAGTAGTTGATATCAATGATGCTGATCCTCAAAAAGGTCGTGATGTTGCTATTGAAATGCTTAAAGCAGAAAATCTTGAAACAACTGAAGAAAACATATTTATTGCATCTGCATGTAAAGAAAAAGGTATATTATATCTAACAGGTAAAGCTAAAGCTAATGGTGTTAGAAAAATTGATAGAGCTGCTGAAGAAGCTAAGAAAAAAGGTGAATTCACAGTTACTGTTAATGGTAAAGCTTACGGTGTTAAAATTGGCAAGAAAGATGCTAAAGTTAATGGAGTTTCATATCCTCTATCAGTTATAGATGGAATTGATGAAGCTGCTATTGCAAAAGCAGCTCCTGCTGCAAATACATCAAATGCTCCAACTAAAAATGTTGAAGTTCTAGCTCCAATGCCAGGCTTAATTTTAAAAACTAATGTAAAAGTTGGTGATAAAATTAAGAAAAATGACTGCATTTTAATCATGGAAGCTATGAAAATGGAAAATGAAGTTTTTGCTCCATGTGATGGTACTATAGTAGAAATTAAAGCTGAAAACGGAGATCAATGCCAAGCTGATGATTTATTAGTTATAATTGGTAGTGATGCCCCTGCAGCTTCATCCCCTAGTGCAAGTACTCCTTCAGCTGCTCCAGCTTCAAATGGAAGTGGAGAATCTATTGTAGCTCCAATGCCTGGTTTAGTTTTACGTTTCAATGTTAAAGAAGGTGAAACAGTTAAGAAAAACCAATGTGTTATGGTAATGGAAGCTATGAAAATGGAAAATGAAATTTTCTCACCATGTGATGGTGTAGTAAACAAAATTTGTGTAAGTCAAGGTGACCAACTTAACGCAGATGACGAATTAATGGTTATCGGCTAAGGAGAGTAGTTAGATATGATTGTACAAGGATTTTCCCAATTATGGCAAACAACCGGTATTTTTGGTTTTCTAGGACTTGCTGGTAGTGAATTTGGCTTGGGCAATTTAGCAATGATTATTATTGGTTTTATACTATTATACCTTGCAATTGCAAAAGGCTTTGAACCTTTACTTCTAGTTACTATCGGTTTTGGTTGTATATTAAGTAATATTCCTTTAGCATATATTGCTGGAATAGACCCAAACAATGGTGCCGCTGGATTTATCAAGTTATTATTTGATATGGGCTTATCTACTGGATTGTTCCCTATACTTATCTTTATGGGTGTAGGAGCAATGACAGACTTCGGGCCTTTAATTGCAAACCCTAAAACATTGATTTTAGGAGCTGCAGCTCAATTTGGTATTTTCGTAGCGTTATTAGGAGCTTTGGGTTTAGCATTTATACCTGGAATTACTTTCGATTTACATGCTGCTGGCTCAATCGGAATTATTGGTGGTGCTGATGGCCCTACTGCTATTTATGTAACAAGCAGATTAAAACCAGAACTATTAGGTTCTATTGCTGTTGCTGCATATTCTTATATGGCATTAGTTCCAATTATCCAACCACCTATTATGAGAGCTTTAACAACTAAAGAAGAACGTGTAATTAAAATGAAACAATTACGCCCTGTTTCAAAAGTTGAAAAGATATTGTTCCCTATCTCTGTATTATTTATTTGTGCACTTTTATTACCTTCAGCAACTCCATTATTAGGAGCTCTATTATTTGGTAATTTAGCAAAAGAATGTGGTGTTACAACTAGATTAAGCGATACAATGCAAAACTCTTTAATGAATATTGTAACAATATTCTTAGGTTTAGCAGTTGGATCAAAGATGGAAGCATCACACTTCTTAAACTTGAATACTTTAGGTATTTTATTATTAGGTATGATAGCTTTTTCAATTGGTACTAGCACTGGTGTTTTAATTGCTAAATTAATGAATAAACTAGATAAAGAACATCCAATTAACCCATTAATTGGTTCTGCTGGTGTATCTGCTGTTCCTATGGCAGCTCGTGTTTCAGGAAAAGTTGGTCAAGAAGAAGACCCTCATAATTTCCTATTAATGCATGCTATGGGTCCAAATGTTGCTGGTGTTATTGGTTCTGCTGTAGCAGCTGGTGTATTATTAGCTGTTGTTCCAACAATGGAAGCACTACCTCTATAAAGTAATTTATTATTAATTAATAACATCCCTACTTTTTTGAGTTAATCTCATAAATAGTAGGGATTTTTATGTCACTAATTATTATTTTGTTTGTTATAATATTTCAGAACGTAAAAAAGGAGTCTCCATTTTATGAAAAAAAATATTATATTTATTGCTAGTATATTTTTAATCGCATCACTTTTTACATCTTGTTTGTCTTCAAAAGACCTAGATGAAAATCAAAAAGTAATAACAGTTTCTGCCTCAGGTGAAGTTTTATTAACTCCTGATATTGTCACTTTTAATATTGAAGCTAGTGAAATAAAGAAAACTACTAGTGAAGCTTTAAACACTACAAATGAAAAGATAAACAAAGTGCTAAAAATATTATATAAATATGGAGTCCCTGACAAAAATATTTCAACTAATTCAATAAACCTTAATCCTCAATATAATTGGGACAAAGGTGAAAGAATATTAATTGGGCAAAATGCAAGTCAAAGCTTAAAAATAAAATTACATCAAATTGACTCGTTAGGAAAAATTATTGACGAAGTTGGCCAAATTTCAAATATAAACTTATATTCTATCAGATTTGATAAAGATGATAAAACTAATGCCTATAATACTGCAAGAGAAAAAGCTGTTAAAAACGCAATTGAAAAAGCAAATCTCCTTGCAAAAACAGCTAATATGACGCTAAAAGATCCTATTAGTATAAGCGAAGGATCTATCTCTCCATATACATCTTACGATAGAGTAAATTCACCTAAAATGATGATGGCTGAATCAGCCTCTTATTCTACAGATGTTCCAACAGGTGAATTAAAAATTAAAACTAGTGTAAATATCATATTTGCAATGGAATAAACAACCTCCCCCATTATTGCACCTATATATTATAAAAAAATATATAGGTGCTTTTATATCGACTTAATCCTTCATTTTTTTTATAATTGAGTTATGCAAATATTTATAACTCGTCATGGACAAACAAACTTCAACAAAGAAAACAAAGTATGTGGATTAAGTAATGTTGATTTAAACAAAATTGGTAATGATCAAGCTGAAAAATTAAAAGAAAAGATAAAAAATAAGAATATTAAATTTGATCAAATTTACGTATCACCACTAAAAAGGGCAAAACAAACAGTATACCCTATTGAAAACCTATTAAACAAAAAAGCTATTGAAGATAATAGATTAAGAGAATTTAATTTTGGTGATAAAGAAGCTTGTGCTATAGATGATATAGATTTTAGAAAAAGAAGGAATGATCCTTTTATTCATTTCCCAAATGGAGAATCAATGCTAAAAGCTGCATCTAGAGTTTATTCATTTTTAGATGAAATAATAAAGAAATCAAATACAAATGATAAAATTCTTATCGTAAGTCATAAAACAACTTCTAAACTAATTAATTCATATTTTATCTCTCAAAACATAGATGAATTTAATACTTTTAAAATGAACAATTGTGAGCTATTAGAATATAATATTTAATAAAATCTAACGTAACTTTACAAACGTTAGATAAAAAATGAAAATAAGCCTCTTTTTTTCTTAAAGATGCTTGTATATTTTTTTGACAAACCATAATTTTTTTCTCGGAGGCAGTAATGAAAAAAATTACAATAATATTATTAATCTTATTAACAATGACACCTATATTTGCAGGTGGAGAAAAAGAAGATTCTATCAAAAAAGACACCTATTCTATATTAGTATATATAAGTGGGAATCTAGCAGGAAGTGCTCCTTATCAAAAGTTAAACAATGGAGCAATTGAGTTTTCAAAATCCTATGATAATGTAGAAATCAAAACATATGAAGCAGGATACAACCAAGCTGAATGGGAATCTCAATTAACAAGTCTTGTAGCTACTAACAAATATGATGTTGTTTTAACAACAAATCCTTCTTTGCCAGAAATATGTGACAATATTTCTAAAAAATTCCCTAATCAAAAGTTTTTGATAACAGATGCATTTTTTGAGGGAAATGAAAATATTGCAACTTATGAATTTAATCAGTATCAACAATCATATATCTTAGGAAGGTTAGCTGCATTAATTGCAAGAAGTGATTTAGATGGAATTAGAAATACAAATAAATTAGGACTTGTTCTCTCTCAAGAATTTCCTCTCATAACTGAGCAAATAATACCTGGATATTTAGATGGAGCTCATAGTATCGATAAATCTTTTGAATTAGATAAAAGAGTAATCGGAAACTGGTATGATGCAGAAAAAGCAAATGAATTAGCAAATGCAATTATTGATAATGGAAGTGATGTCCTTGCAACAATTAGTGGAAGTGCTGCAGTAGGTGTTATTAATAGTGCAAAAGAAAAAAATGCATATATAGTATTTCATAATGATAATATTTATTCTCAAGCGCCAGGAGTTGTTTTAGGATGTGGAGCAATGAAACAAGATACTCTAGCTTATAAAATTTTAGAAGATGATTATAATAACAATATTAATTGGAAAAGTGCCCAAGTTGTCTCTATAGATAGTGGTTTTATTGATTTTTATAGTGAAGAACCTCTTTTCTTAGAACATCTTCAACCTAATATTAAAAATCAATTTATACCTTGGTTGGATAAAGTAAGAAATGGTGAGATAATAATCACAAAATGAAAAATAGATTAGAAGTTAAAAATATATCTAAATTCTATCCAAGTGTTGGTATCCATGCATTAAATAATATTTCTACCTCTTTTAAAACTGGTGAAATAACAACTATAGCTGGTGAAAATGGTGCGGGGAAATCAACACTTGTAAAAATACTTTTTGGAATAACAAAAGCAGATAAAGGAGATATTTTTTTAGATAATAAGAAAATTATTATGCACAATTCTCAAGATGCAATAAACCATAAATTTGGTATGGTTTTTCAGCATTTTAAATTAATTGAAGAATTAAGCATTGCTCAAAATATTGCTTTAGGTATTGAAGATAAGAAAAAGTTTTTTTTTACTAATCAAAAAATTATTAATGAAAAAGTTCAAAAATTAATAAATGAATACAATTTCAAAATGGATTCTAAAACTATAGTAAACACTTTATCAACAGGTGAAAAACAAATAGTTGAAATACTAAAAATGTTATACAGGAAATCTGAAATACTAATTTTTGACGAACCTACTGCGGTATTAAGCGAAAATGAAGCTTGGGATTTATTTAAAACTATAGAACACCTAAAGAGCAAAAACAAATGTATTATTTTAATTACTCATAAACTAAATGAAATATTAAAAGTAAGTGATAAAGTTATCATACTACGTAATGGTAATTTAGTTGGAGAATTTAAAACAAAATCATTAAATCAAGAAAAGCTTACAAAATATATAATAGGTCATGAATCATCTGATAATAAAAAAATTAAACATAAAAAACATTCAAATGAAAATATTTTAGAATTAAGTAATATATATTTAAAGAAACATTTTCAAAAAAGACCTTTGTTAAATAATATTAGCTTTAAATTACATAAAGGTGAAATTTTAGGCTTCTGCGCTGTAAGTGGTAATGGTAAAGGTGTTTTAGAAGCTGTTCTTGGAGGAATGATGAAAATTTCTTCAGGTAATATTAAATACAAAAATAAAGATATATCTCATCTTCAAGCTCCAGAATTAAGAAAAATGGGATTAGCTTTTGTTCCATCAGATAGAAATCATTATGGATCAGCTGCTAGTGCTACATTAAGTGAGAATATGATAATTAATCAAAGAAATTTATTATCAGAAAAAAAAATAATAACAAAAAATTTTATCTCAAAATTTTCTATTAGTGCTCTACCCCATCAAAAAATGGGAACATTAAGTGGGGGAAATAAGCAAAAAGCTATTGTTGCACGAGAAATTGATAATATGAATGATTATATTGTATTTTCAAATCCTACTTGGGGCCTAGATTTTAGTTCAACAAACTTTATTCATGATAAAATTATAAAATTAAAAGAGCAAAACAAAGCAATTATATTATTATCATCTGATTTAGATGAAATATTAAAACTTAGTGATATAATAAATGTAATTTTTGAAGGAAGTATTATTAAAACCTTTGAAAATGATAATACAATAACAAAAAATGAAATTGGTAGATACATGCTAGGGAAAGCAACAAATGAAGAAAATTAAAGGACTCTTTTCAATTTTATTTATAGGAACATTATCATTAATTTTAATAATTTTTTTTATGAGTAATAATCCTATAAATTCATTATATCAAATATTTATTGGCCCCATTAGTTCTAAATATTTTTTTGGAAACACACTCTCTCATTGTGCCCCATTAATTATAAGTTCAATCGGAATATCAATAGCTTATAGAACTAATTTAATTAATCTTGGTGGTGATGGACAAATTTATTTTGGAGCATTAATTGCTAATATTGTTGCAATTAATTTAGTATCTATGGGCAAAATAAGTATAATTATTGCATTAATATGTGCAAGCATAGCTGGGGGGATAATTGCTTTTATTAGTGCTTATTTAAAAGTAAAATTCGATACATCAGAATTAATTTCTTCCTATCTTATATCTATTGCAATTTCTTATCTAACATCATATTTAATAACAGGTCCTTTTCAAGATATTAACTCAAATTTACAATCAACAGAAAAAGTACAATACATGTTATTAAAAATTCTTCTACCATCTTCTTTATCTACTTCACTAATTTATGCACTTTTAATAGCTATTTTATTTTATTATATTTTTAATAAAACAAAATTTGGTTATGAAACAAAAATTATAGGATGTAATAAAGAATTTGCAAGATATGGTGGAATATCAATATCAAAAAATTATTTACTAAGCTATAGTTTAAGTGGAGCTCTAATTTCTTTTTCGGGAGCATTATATATTTTTAGTAATTATCAGAGTGTTTTTAAAGGATTTTCTTCAGGTTTAGGATTTAGTGCACTCACAATAGCATTAATTGCATTAAATAGTCCTATATTAATCATTCCAATTTCTTTTTTTATCACAATGATTAATCAAGGTTCTATTATTGCAATGCAAAATAGTGATATTAGTAGTGATGTTGCTTTATTATTCCAAGCTATCATATTTTTATTAATTTCTAGCAAATTGTTAATAGGAGATGAAAAAAATGATAACAATTCTTAATTCTACCCTAAATCTTTTTACCCCATTATTTTTAATAGCATTAGGTGGCATAATTACTTCTATCTCTGGTACCTTAAATATAGCTTTAGAAGGATTAACACTGATAAGTGCATTATTTGCTATAATTGGAGCTAATTTATTTAACTCCCTATTAATAGGGGTTATTTTTGGAATACTAGCTTCGATGACTCTTGCTACAATACTTTCCTTAATCAATATATATTTAAAAACAAATCCTTTTATGCCAACAAAATCACCGATATCAACCAGCTTTTTGAATACTTTATTATACTCCTCAACACCCACATCATCCCGTCGGATATATATCTGGATTGTGCCCTGTGAATCCTGGATGGTGAAGAA
>CAZPTG010000060.1:0-11636 GCA_964589355.1 uncultured Spirochaetaceae bacterium | reverse complement strand
TATCTATAATTGGTCACAACAGTAGTGATATTGAAGATTTATTAGGACCTGGGAAAAAAACTGTAATTTTCCGTCCAGAGGACATAGTTTTTATTAATGCGAGAAATGAATAATTATAAAATTTTTCATAGAAAACAAGATGTTGGCAAAAAAATTGAACAACTTCATAGAAGTGAGCAATTAGCAATAGGAATAATTGATGTTGGATCTCTTGAACAACTAGAAAATACAATACAATGGTATGTTGAAAATATGAATTTTTGTCTTCATGTTGTAATGAATTTAGAAAGAGGTGATATTAATGTTTTTAAAAAAGAATATCCAGATGTTACTTTTATAGTTTATTCTTCTATTAATTCTTTTGGAGAGTCTGTAAATACAATTGCTGATGAATGTTTTACAAATTTCTTTATGATTGTTAGATCTGATGTTGAAATTATAAGGTTTGAAGGCGCTTATTTATTTAATATATTAAATGGTAAAGAATCTCCAATTGCTTTAGTTCCAGCAATCGCAAATAGTAAAAAAGAAATTATACCATCTATGAATTCTCCCAAACTAGAAGGTTTTTTGATTAATCCTGATTCATATTTTCCAAATATGGCATCAACAGAAGTTTATCAAACACTTTATCCTTTTATGGGGATGGGCTTGTTTGATCGAGCTTTTTTTCAAAGAATAAGAGGTTATGATATTGATATAAAAAGTGAATATTATCAATTTTTAGATTTTGGAATAAAATGTAATGAATTTGGTAAAACAATTGGATGTACAAGTGCTTTTATCGTAAGTTTTCCTAAACGTTTGAGTGTTATTGAAGATAGATCACCTATTGAGAATTTGAACAAAGTTCACACTAGAGCTTTGGGTGTACAAACTATAAATGGTAAAAATTTTGCTCATAAATTTAGAGGTTATTTTGATAAAAAAACTTTTAATGTTGAAGTAAAAGAGCGATTAATTGTATTAGTAAAAAAAGATTTTAAATCTTTAATTAAATCATGGAAATATACTCCTGATGAAGAATTAAATAGAAGTGAGAATTAAAAAATATGATTTTTAACTTTGGCTTTAATAATTATAACGTAAAAAAAATATTTTATTTTTTTATTTTTTTATTTTTATTTAGTAATTGTTTATATGCAAAATCTTTTTTCGACTATCCAATTTCATCATTAGTCATAGATGCTGGACATGGCGGAAATGACAGTGGAGCTATAGCATCCTATTCTTTTGCTCCTACGATATATGAAAAAGATATAGTTTTAGATATTGCTTTAAAAGTAGAGAAATATGTAAATAAAGAGCTTCCTAAATTAGAAATTATTCAAACTAGAGTTGATGATACTTACCTCTCTTTACAAGAAAGAAGTGAAATAGGGTATAATTATGAAATAGAAAATAAGACTTCTTCTCTTTATGTATCTATTCATGCTAATTCAGCAAAAAATAAAGAAGCGAGTGGAGTTGAGATTTTTACAAAATTAGAAAATAAAATTGTTCATTTATTTGACGAAAAAACACCTATAGAAAATATTGATTTATTTGTAAATGAAGATTTATATACTCTTAATAAAAAACAATATCAAACTAGTTTTGAATTAGCTTCTACTATTTTAAATTCAATAGTAAATAATTTTTTAAATATTAATAATAGAGGAATAAAAAGCGAAGATCTTTATGTTTTGAATGTTTGTAGAACAAGCGCTTGTTTAATAGAAGTTGGCTTTATTTCTAATGAAGATGAAGCTAAATTATTATTAGATAATAGTTATAGAGATAAAATGGCTAAATCTATTGCAACAGGTATTGTTAAGTATATAAAAAATCGGAGATAAAAACCCCCGATTTTTTTGTCTCTTAATTATCTAATTTTTTCTTTTCTTGTGAAACTAAATTTCTTTTAAGTGTTTTGAGCTTTTTAGATAAACTAACTTTATAAATATGAGGATTAATTTGTCTCTTATAAGATTTGTGGAAATGTTCTAAGTTTTCACTAGCAAATTTTTGTATTTCTAATAAACTTTTTTTCTCTTCAATTCTTTTACCATTAATCATTTTTTTTGATAATAAAGGTTTTATTGAAGTATATTTGTGCTCTTTTAATTTGAAAAAATCAGTTTCACTAAATGGGTGATAAAAAGAATAATCTTTTCCTTTTTTTATTTTTTCAGAATCAAGAGTTATTAAATCAGCTATAGAGCCTAAATTATCATCAAAGAATCTCCAAACTTGTTTAATTGCAGGATTTGTTGTTTTGCTAAAAGAGTTAGAAATTTTCATAGTTGGAATATAATTTCCATCGTTTCCTTCTTTAGCACATAATTTATAAACTCCATTAAGAGAAGATTGAAATCCCCCTGTAACTAAATGGGTACCAATTCCCCATAAATCTATTGGAACTTTATCAGCAACTAGAGCTTGGATTATTTCTTCTGTAATATCGTTTGATACTACAATTATAGCATCCTCTAATCCAGCCTTATCAAGTTTTTCTCTTATCACTAGTGGTAAATAACTCATATCACCAGAGTCAATTCTAACTCCAATTTTTTTACCTTTAGCTTTTTGCTCAAGCCCAATTTTTATAGCATTTTCTATACCAGATCCTAAAGTATCATAAGTATCAATTAATAAAATACAATTATCAGGATAAATTTCAGCAAATTTTCTAAAAGAATCTTCTTCATTATCAAAACTCATAATCCAAGAATGTGCCATCGTACCACTTACTGGAATATTATATAATTTACCAGCTAGTGTATTACTAGTAACTTTAGTCCCTCCAATAAAAGAGGCTCTTGCAGCACTTAGAGCACCATCATCACCTTGAGCTCTTCTTAATCCAAATTCCATTATAGAAGAGCCTTTAGAAGCAATTACCATTCTAGATGCTTTTGTAGCAATAAGAGTTTGGAAATTAATTGTATTTAACAACATTCCTTCAATCAGTTGAGCATCGATTAAATTAGTATGAATTCTAATTAAGGGCTCTCCTGCAAATACAACTTGACCTTCATCCATTGAATAAAGAGTTCCCTCAAATTTATAGTTTTCAAGATAATTTAAAAAATCTAAATCAAAAGTATTTAAAGATTTTAAATATTCAATATCTTCTTTGCTAAATTTAAAATTTTCTAATTTTTCTAATAGTTGATCAAGTCCAGCAAAAAGAGCATATCCGCCATTAAAAGGATTTGTCCTATAAAACATATCAAAAACTACTTTTGGATTATAGTTTTGTTTGAAAAATCCTTGCATCATTGTCAATTCATAAAAATCTGTTGTTAAAGCACTTATTTCCATAATAAAATTCCTTTATTTCACTTTAATTTTATCAAAATTTGTATAAGGAATTAAAGCTTTTGGTATAGAAATCGAACCATCTTCATTTTGGTAATTTTCCATAATAGCAACAATTGCTCTTGAGAGTGCAATAGCTGTTCCATTTAACATATGAACGTATTGTTTTTTATTATTTTCATCTTTATATCTAATTTGTAAAGATCGTGATTGATAGTCAGTACAATTACTTGTTGATGTTACTTCCCCATATTCACCATTATCACCTCTTCCAGGCATCCATGCTTCTATATCATATTTTCTATAAGCAGGAGCACCTAAATCCCCTGTACATGTATCTACGACTCTGTATGGAATATCTAATGCTGAGAAAATATCTTCTTCAATTTCTAATAATTGTTGATGAATTTTATCACTATCTTCTGGTAAACAAATAACAAACATTTCTAATTTTGAGAATTGGTGAACTCTATATAAGCCTTTTGAATATTGACCTGCACCACCAGCTTCTCTTCTAAAGCAATGTGATAAACCACTCATTTTTATTGGTAAATCATTTTTATTAATAATTTCATTACTATAATATCCACCTAAAGTAATTTCAGCTGTTCCAACTAAACAAGTATCTGTATTTTCAATTGTATAAATATTGCTTTCTGCACCACGAGGGTTGAAGCCAATACCATTTAATATTTCTTCTTTTGCTACATCAGGAGTTATAAAAGGAGTAAATCCTTTTTTTATTAGTATATCAGTGGCAAATCTTTCTAAAGCCATTTGAAGAATAACACCTTCATTTTTTACATAATAAAATTTTGGACCTGATACTTTAGTTCCTTTTTCAAAATCTAAAATATCTAAATTTTCTCCAAGTTGGACATGATCTAAAGCTTTAAAATTTAACTTAGTAGGTTCTTTATAAAATTTAATTGCAGTATTATCTTTATCTTCTTCACCAACTGGAGCCTCTGGATGGGCATAGTTTGGTATTGTTCTAATTGCTTGATTATATTTTTCTAAAGTATCTTTTAATTTTTCTTCAACATCTGATATTTCAGTTTTTAAAGATTTTCCTTGTTCAATTAACTCTTTTCTAACACTAGCATCTAATTTACCTTTCATTTTGGAAGCATTTGCATTTCTTTGGCTTCTTAATTCTTCACTTTTTTGAAGTAAAGATGCTCTTTTATCTTGCAAAGCAATAATGCTATCTAAGTCAACATTCATAAAACGATTTTTAATGTTTTGTGAAATTTCATCCTTGCGGCTTTTTAGCTCTTTTAAATCAATCATGGTTATTGTCCTTGTGATTTTTAATTTGTATATATAATAATGGGTTTAAAAAGAATGTACTAGATAATTATTTATTTTTTTCTAATTCTTTTGATTTTTTAACTGTATTTATAACGCTATTTATTACAGCACTTGAGAAATTGTTATCACTTAATGTTTTAACACCCTCTATTGTTGTACCTCCAGCAGAACAAACCTTACTCATAAGAGAAATTGGGTTTTCATTATCTACTTCATATAGAGATTTAGCACTATCCATAGTAGCAAAAGCTATATCTAATGCAGTGTTATAATCAATACCTTCATGAGTTCCACCAAGGGCAAGATTATGTGCAAAATCAAAAACAAATGCTATTGCTGAACCACTAATACCAATAAAAGTACTAAATTTATCTTCATCTAAAAAAAATGCACTACCAAATGTTTTTGCAATATTTATTGCAATTTCCTTATCTTCTTCATTTGTATGTAATGAGGCACACACTGCAGTAACTGATTTATTGCATTTAGCGGCTAGATTTGGCATAAATCTTATAACTCGATTACTATCTAACTCATTAGCAATAGTTGGAGTATTAATGCCTGCAGCAATAGAGATGAATAAAGTATTATTAATATTTGAACTTTTTATCGATTTGTAAATTTTAGATAAAATTTGAGGTTTTACACACAACATTACTATTTCACAGTTTTCAATTAATGATTCAATATTTGGATACGAAATAATTTTAACTTTAGTAGATGATAATTCATCTTTAAGTAATTCAACTTTATAACTAGCAGTATCATATATTGCTATTTTGTTAAATTTTTTAGATGTTGCAACAGCTTTTAAGATTGAAGATCCCATGTTTCCAAGACCAATGAATCCTATATTTTCCATAGATAAACTCCTATTTCTATTTAGTTTACATTAATTATTAAGGTATTTCTAGTTATCCCATTTTAATCTATGCAAATTCCCTTCTTCTTCTAGTCCTTCAAAATTAATTTGTCTCAAATATTCATAAGCCGCAATTGCAACTGAATTTGATAAATTTAAGCTTCTAAGTTCCTTTTTCATTGGAATTCTTACACACATATATTTATGATTAATTAGAATTTCTTCATCAATACCTTTATCTTCACGTCCAAAAATAAGATAAGTATCTCCATCTTTTTCATAAACTGCTTGATGATAAGATTTTTTAGCTTTTGTTGTAAAGAAAAATAATTTTTCTCCCTTTTTAGCATCTAAAAATTCTTTTGTACTTTCCCATTGGGTAAGTTTTGCTTTATCAAAATAATCAAGACCAGCTCTTTTTACATGTTTTTCATCAATGCTAAATCCAAGTGGATGTACAAGATCTAAATGTGCACCAATTACTGCACAAGTTCTTATTATATTTCCTGTATTTTGAGGTATTCTAGGTTCAAAAAGAACTAAATGTAATGCCATAAATTAATCTCCTAAATTATAATTTAAAAAATATCATTATTATTTGTTGTATTCAAGCAATATCATATAATTAATAAATTAAATAGTAATCATTTTTTTATATTTTGAACTTTCATTTTTTAAAAAATCAAACCATATTGCATATATAGAATTTTATTGAGATTAAAAACTACATCGCTTGTTTTCTAGTGATTTTATGCTTATTATAATTGTATAAATAAAATAATAGAGGATAAGAGAGTGAAACGAAAAATTGATGTTTTTGATTATGCTAATCAAATTATGAGGGGTATTTCTAAAGGTGTTTTATTAACAACAAAAAGTGATGATAAAATAAATTCAATGACAATATCGTGGGGCGCTTTAGCTATTGAATGGGGGAAGCCTCATTTTATTGTATATGTAAGAGAAAATAGGTATACAAAAAAGCTTTTAGATGAAAATCCTGAATTTAGTATTAATATTGCAATAGGTGACGATGCTAAAAAAATATTGGCTTATTGCGGTACAAAATCTGGAAAAAATGTAGATAAGATAAAGAACTTGAATTTAACTTTAGTTGAGGGAGAAGATATAAGTGTTCCCGCTATTAAAGAATTAGCACTAACAATTGAGTGTAAAGTTGTATATAAGCAAGAACAAGATAAAACAGCTATAAAAGAAGAAAATAGACTTAAATTTTATCCAAAAGATGTAGATAGTTCATATCATGGAGCAAATAAAGATTATCATAGTGTTTATTATGGTGAGATTGTAAATGCTTATATTATAGAATAATAATATATTTGAAATTTATTTAATTTAGAAAAATATATAACCCCTTTATTAGTTAATCAATTAATGAAGGGGTGTGTTTTTTTAATAATTATTAATGTTGAAATTTTTATGATAATTAAAATAATCATCAGGTTTTAATGGTTTAGAAAAATAATATCCTTGAATTTTGTCACATCCAATTTCTTTCAATATTTGATATTGTTTTTTATCCTCAACACCTTCTGCAATAACAAGGGCTCCAAGGGTGTGAGTTGCATCAATTAAAGCTTTAATAATTGTTTGCATCTCATAATTATAGATTTTATCTATAAAAAACTTATCAATTTTTACAATATTAGTTGGAATTTCACTTAGAAACATAAGAGAATTAAATCCAGTACCAAAATCATCAATTTCAATTGTGTATCCTTTATTTTTTAGATGAGCAACAATCATTTTTACTTTTGATAACTCGTTAGTTTTGACACGTTCTGTAATTTCAATACCAAAATTATTACAATCAACTTCGTTTTCTAATAAAAAATTTTTACTCCATTTTCTAAAACTAGGATCTAATAATTCTTTAATTGTAACATTTATAGATTGTTTTATTATATATCCTCTTTTTTTCCAATCAAGAAAGTTTTTCATTGATTCTTTTGCAATCCATTTAGTAAGCTCTTGAATTAATTCGATATCTTCTGCAATTTTGATAAAAACATTAGGACCAACATAAGGTTTATCACCTCTATCCCATCTTGTAAGTATTTCACAACTTGAAACACAATTATTTTTTATATCGATAATAGGTTGATAGACTAGATAGAACTCATTATTTGATATTGCTGAGGGTAATTCTTGTGCAATTTCTTCTAAAGTTTCAAACTCTTTAGCTTTTATTTTATCATAGATGTTAATAGAAGATTTATTAATATTTCCTTGATTTGCAGTGTTTATTGCAACATTCATTAATATATGAGATTTTTTAGTTATTTCATTTTGTTCAACTATTCCAATTTTAAATATTTTAGTAAAAGATATTTTTTTATATTTATTTTTTGTTTCAATATTATCTAATATAGCCTTAAAATAATTATAGATGTTCTTTGAATTGTTATTTTTTATAATAAAAAAATATTTATTCATTGAATGAGAATATATTGTTGAATTTCTTAAATCAGAATTAATTGATTTCATATGAGATATCATATGTTTTTTACATTTTTCAAAATTATGATTTTTCAATAAAATATCATAATTTACAATATGAAAAAAGACTAATGTGAAATTCTCATTATTTTGTATTAAAGTATTTAAATCATCATTTAATTTGCAATAATTGAAAAAGCCTGTATTTGAATCTAATTCACTAAAACTTTTTTTAAGAGATTTTTTTTGTGTTAATATTTCATAAATAATAGCACTTAATATGCTAATTATAACTATTGAAGTAAATTCAATTAGAATAGTAGATGTTTCATTGGCATTATTAAGATATGAAAATTTATAAATCTTATAAATATTTAGTAATAATAAGCACAAAAGATTGCCTCTTATATTATAAATAAAAGTAAAAAAAATGAATAATATTGTCACTAAAACTAATTGAGTGTGAATATTATCATTATAATTGAAACGAAAATAGATTGTTGTTAATATTATCATAAATATATTTAAAATATATTTATAATTTAAAAGTTTTTTGTTATTTGTTTGTATACTCATTTTTCCCCAAAGTTTAGTAAAAAAAATAGCATATAAATTTGTTAATTTATAGGGTATTATTCTTTAGTTATTAAAAAAAATAGTAAAAATATAATAGGTAGTTAATAATTGTTTATATCAAACGATTTATAGTATTCAATAAATTTTTTAGAAGTTAATGGTTTTGAGAAATAATATCCTTGAATTTTATCACAACCAATGTCTTTCAATATTTGATATTGTTTTTTATCTTCAACACCTTCAGCTATTACAATAGATCCTGCGTTATGTACAGCTTCTATAATCTTTTTTATAATTATTTGCATATCTTCATTATAGATTTTATCAATAAAGTATTTATCAATTTTTATTACATCTGATGGAATTTCACCTAAAAACATTAGAGAATTATAACCTGTACCAAAATCATCAATTTCAATTAAATAACCTTTCTTTTTTAAGTTATATAAAACTCTATTTAATTTACTATTGTCCTTAGATAAAACTCTCTCTGTAATTTCAAGTCCAAAATTTCTACAATTTTCATCATATTTAATAAAAAGATTAGTTGCCCATTGTCTAAAATGATCATCAAGCAACTCTCTTGCTGTAATGTTAATTGATTGTTTTATATTACAACCTTGTTTAGCCCATATTTTATAATTTCTAAGAGCGTGTTCAGCAACCCATTTTGTTATAAGCTGAATTATTCCAATATCTTCTGCGATTTTAATAAAAACATTTGGACCTATTGGGGGTTTATCACCTCTATCCCATCTTACAAGGATTTCACAACTAGATACAATGTTTTCTTTTATATCAATTATTGGCTGGTAAACAAGATATAGATTATCATTAACTATTGCTTGATAAAGAGAATTTGCAATTTCATTATATAATTTACGCTCTATAGCAAAATTATTATCATATGTGTATAAGCCTGCATCTAATAAATCACCTTGGTCTGTTGCAATTCTAACCTTGTTAAATGTATCAATTGCATTATAATCTTTATTCTTGTCTCTTTTTAATATTCCAATTTTAATTATTAATTTAAAATTATAATCATTTACAGTTATAGGTTGAATAAATTTGTCTAAGAAGATATTTAAGTTATTAATTATATTAGAGATGTTATTTTCTTTTATTATAACAATTAATTCAGATTGAGATATAGAATAAATTGAGAAAATTGTATCAATCTTTTCTATTTGCTTGACAACAAAATCGGTTATAATATTGATAATATTGAAATCATAATATTTAGAAATTTCTTCTAAATTTGTAATTTTAATACAAGCTAAATGGTATTGAATATCTTGTTTATTTAAACTATTTAAATCAAGAAATAATTTATTTGAATTATATAATCCATTTATATGACTTTTTAGGTAGTTATCTTTAATTATTGATTGGTATTTATCATTTTTCTTTAACGCATAAGCTACTAATAATCCAACAAAAACATACATAGATAATCGAAGCACCCAATTAAATGGAGTTTGCATAATATCATTAAACCTATCTAAAGGCATAAAAGGCCCCATAATAAGTCCAACAATAGTTGATACAATTAAACTACCTCTAAATCTGAAATAATATGCACTTAATATGATAACAATATAATTTAATTGTGCCCAGGAACCACCTGTTCCTCCACCAATATATACTATGTAATTTATAATAATACAAAGAAAAGTGATAAAAAAGATTTTATATAAATTGTGTAAAAAATTATTTTTGTTGATCAATTTCAAAAGGCTCTCCTAGAATATCTATTCGTTATAACAATTTCTTATTACTACTACTTATAAAAAAAATACCATAGGATATTATTATTGTAAATAAAGCTTTTAAGTTTATCAAAAATGTTATATCGAGTCATATGTTATTTTTGAAATAATTTTGATAGGTAAAATATTGAAATTTATTTGTTTATAGAATAAATTTCTATTTATTATGATTGAAATATTAAAAACTATAATCTTCGGGATTATCCAAGGGGTAAGTGAGTGGTTACCAATAAGCAGTACCGGTCATTTATTGTTATTAGATGAATTTATGACTTTAAATTTGAGTAAAGATTTTAAAGAATTATTTATGGTTGTTATCCAATTAGGATCAATTCTAGCTGTTATAGTATTATATTTTAATACTCTAAATCCTTTTTCTTTAAAAAAGAGTAAAACTGAGAAATTCAAAAGTTATATTCTTTGGGCTAAAGTAGTTGTTGCGACAATTCCTGCTATGATATTTGGTCTATTATTTGATGATATAATTGAAGAAGCTTTATATAGATGGCAAGTTATTGCTTTTGCACTTTTTTTCTATGGTGTTATTTATATTTTTATAGAAAAAAAATCTAATAAGAGAGAGTTTAGAGTAAAAAATATTGATGATTTAAGTTTTCTTGATGCTTTAAAAATGGGATGTTTTCAAACTCTTGCATTAATTCCTGGAACTAGTAGATCAGGTTCAACTATTTTAGGTGGATTAATAATAAATATAGATAGACCAATTGCAGCAAAATTTTCTTTTTTTATGGCAATTCCTGTAATGTTTGGTGCTTCTATTTTAAAATTATTTAAACTTGGTTTTGATTATACTAAAGTTGAATATATTTCTCTATTAGTAGGGACTTTTATATCGTTTATTGTATCATTGTTTGTTATTAATTTTTTAATTAATTTTGTAAAAACTCATGATTTCTCAATTTTTGGATGGTATAGAGTTGTTATATCTATAGTAGTTACACTAGTCTTTATTTTTTAAATCTTTTGTTTTTTTATTTATAAGAGTAGCTTTTGTTAATATTTGACCACTTTTTTTAAGATCAAGAGCTACTTTTTCAAGAGATCTTTTTTTCTCATTTTCTTGAGAAAATAAATCACCTTGATATGCTTGATCTCCTGCATATGTTTGATAAAGTCCAACTCCTAATAGTCTAATTGGCAAGTTTTTCCATTTTTTAATAAATAATTGTTTTGAATATTCATAAATTTGTTCAGCACAATATATTGGTTCGCTAGGAGTTATTTGTGCACTTATTGTAGTAAAATCACTATATCTAATTTTTATAGCAACTGTTTTTGCCATTTGTTTTTCATCAATCGATCTATATAAAACTTCATGACTCATATCT
>CAZPTG010000059.1:0-11673 GCA_964589355.1 uncultured Spirochaetaceae bacterium | reverse complement strand
TTCTTTTATTTCTTTTCGCATAACTTTTTCAGTCATTAGTTTTATTTTTGATAAATTTTTTCCACTTACAAATTGTAAAACGGCACATTCCGCTTCTTCATTTCCTTTTGCAATAGGATAGTTTATAAAACTGTGATAAGCATTTTTAATCTCTAAATATTTTACAGGCGTATCCGCAGAAGCTAGTGCATCTGCATATAACATTCCATCATCTCTTAAAGGGTCAAGTTCTGCACTAATTATTAAAGTTTGTGGTAATCTTGAATGATCTTTAGAAAGTAAAGGTGAGAAATTTGGATTTAATATGTCTTTAGGTTCTGATTGATATTGATTAATGAAGAAACTAATTTCAGATTTACTAATAGTTGGAGTGTTTGTAAATTTTTCATAACTGTTTGTTCTCATTCTTGCATCAGTGAGTGGATATAATAAAATCTGTCCAGCAATTTTAGGACCTTTTTTGTCTCTTGCCATACGAGAAACACCTGCACATAAGTTTCCACCTGCAGAATCTCCCATTAAAAAAATTCTATCAGGATCAACTCTCCAATATCTTGCTCCATTATATGCCCACTTTAAGGTGCTATAGCAATCTTCTAATGCTGTTGGAAATTTATATCTAGGTGCTAGTCTATAATCAACAGACAATACTCTAACTTTTGTAATTTCGGCAATTCTTGAGCAATAATAAGAATAGAGTTGCATATTTCCCCAAATCCAACCACCACCATGATAAAAAATTATTAAAGGAGTTAGTCCTCCATGATTAGCACTTTTTTCTTTTTCAAATAAATATCCAGTAACAGCTCCACCTTCAACAGGGATTATAAAAGTTTTTTTAGAAATATTTTTTGTATGTTTTTTTAAAGATTTTTTTAGCCAAAATTTATTTGGTAAAGTATCATCATTTAATTGATCTATTTTTTGTTGTGTTAAATTTTTTAAATCCTTTGTATTTTTATTATTTTTTATAATATTAATTAATTTAATCAACTTTTTATCTGTTTTATCACTCATAATGAATATATTACTTCATCACTTATAGTATGGCAAGTGTATAATAACAAATATAATTTTGTTATATTTGTTGTTAGTAATATACTATAAAATTAATTAATCTGTTTAATAGCATTTTGTGTAAATTATAAAGCAGATATTGCAATTTAGAAAAAAACAATTATAATTTATAGTATGAGTAAAGTAAGATTAATAAATGATAGTGAACTAGGGGAAAATTTTCTTGATGAAAAATATATTTCAGATAAAAAAGATGAATATTATTATAGAAATAAAAAGGTTGTAAAAAAGCCTTGGAGAAATTTATCTAAATCAGAAATAATATTATTACAAGGAAATGGCAATATTTCTTCTAACTGGCAAAAGGTTTTGGTGTGTGATCCCTTTTATCCTGATTACATTCAACGATCAAGTTTTTATGGGCTTGTTAGAATTGGAAAAATGGAAAGAGGAGTTTTAAAGTATCATGATTTTGCTTTACCTCAAGGAATATATGATAGTGTGATAATCTCATGTGATATTGGAGATAATTGTGCTATTAATAAATGTCATTATATTAGTCATTACATAGTTAGAGATCGAGTTATTCTTCATCAAATTGATGAACTTCAAACAACAAATCATGCTAAATTTGGTATAGGAATTGTAAAAGAAGGTGAAGATGAAGAGGTAAGAGTATCTATTGATATTATGAATGAAGCTGGTGGAAGAAAAGTCTATCCTTTTAAAAAAATGACATGTGGTGATGCTTATTTATGGGGAAGTTATAGAGCAGATTTACAATTGATGGAGAGATTTGATCAATTTACCAAAGATACTATTAGTAATAAACGCGGTTGGTATGGGATTATAGAATCAGATTGTGTAATAAAAAGTTGTAGAATTATTAAAGATGTATATTTTGGAAATTGCGCTTATGTTAAAGGTTCTAATAAACTAAAGAATTTAAGTATCCAATCTAGTGAGATAATGCCTTCTCAAATTGGGGAAGGAGTTGAATTAGTAAATGGAATAATTGGAGAAGATTGCCATATATTTTATGGATGTAAAGCTGTTAGATTTATAATGATGGATCATTCTTTTTTGAAATATGGAGCTAGACTAATAAACTCAATTTTAGGTGAAAATTCAACAATTAGTTGTTGTGAAGTATTAAATAATTTAGTATTTCCCTCTCATGAACAACATCATAATAATTCTTTTTTAATAGCTTCAACTATTCATGGCTTGTCAAATATGGCGGCAGGTGCAACGATTGGATCAAATCACAATAGTAGAGGTGCAGATGGAGAAATTGTTGCGAAAAGAGGGTTTTGGCCAGCTTTATCAAGTACTTTAAAACATAATTGTATGTTTGCAGAATACACATTAATTGCAAAAGGTAATTATCCTAGCGAATTAAATGTTACTTTTCCCTTTTCATTATTAAGTAGTAATAATAATTCAAGACAAATTATGCCAGCTTATTGGTGGATGTATAATTTATATGCTTTAGAAAGAAATAGTTTTAAAGTTAAAACTAGAGATAAGAGAAAAGTTATAAAGCAAGTTGTTGAAAGTAATTATTTAGCACCAGATACAGTGATGTCTATAATAAATGCTAGAAAAAAATTAAAAATATTAGTAGCAAAAGCTTATGATAAAAACGAAATTGAGGAAACAAGACTTATTAATTTAGGTAAAAAATTATTAAATTTTGATAAAAAAGTTATAGATGATTTAAATGTTGTCAGCTATGATAGTGAAAATTCAAATATTCCTGTAAAAATATTAAAACCATATCAAGCTTATCATGCTTATAAAGAAATGTTAATTTATTATGGGGCAAGAGAAGTTTCTTCTTGGTGCTATTCAAATAATAAAACACTTACTATTCTTCAATCAGAAATAAAAGACAATTTAAAACTATGGTTAAATATTGGTGGTCAAATTGTTTTAGAAGAAAATGTTGATAAACTAAGAGATGATATAAAAACAGGGGTTATAAATAGTTGGGATGAAATTCATAAGGTTTATAAAAAATGGCATGAAAATTATGAAAATGATAAAGTAGCTAATGCTTTGGGCATATTAAAATATAGTATGAATGTAGATTATATTGATGAATTGACTTGGAATATTATTGTTGAAAAAGCAAAGGAAACAAGAAAATATATTGAAAAGCAAGTTTATGAAACGAGATTCAAAGATTACAATAATAAATTTAGATCAATAACCTATCGAAATAACAAGGAAAGAGATATTGTTTTAGGAGCTGTTGAAGAAAATGCTTTTATTAATGAAAGTAAAAATATTAGTAAAGATTTATTTTTAAAATTGGAAAATGTTGTATTTTAATTTTATAAAAGATCTTAAAAATAGGTATGTTTTGGGAGTTTTAAGCTAAGCGTTTATATTTTTAAATCCTAAAACATCTCTTTAATTAAAAAAAGTGTGCAAGTCTTTTTTCTAACTTACACACTCAATATACACTATCTCTTTTTTTTATTTTTCACATAAACAATTTGAGCTCCGTTTTTCCCTTTATCTTCTCTTTTTGTTTCTACTGTGTTTATCGATTCAAGAAAAGCTGTCATTTTTGAAAAACCGAAATTTCTAACATCAAATTCAGGGAATCTTTTTAATAATATTGAACCTAATGTCCCTACATTTAGCCAACCACTTTCATCACTAGCTTCATTTACAATTGTTTTAATTGCTTTTATTAATGGTTGTATCTCATCATTATGCTTTAATTGCTCAGTTTTTCTAAGTTCTAAATTGTCTTCTTGGCAGTTATCTTCATTTTGAGCTGCACATAATAATTTATCTAAATATTTAAATATATCACAAGCTGAAATAAAAGCTTTTGGAGTTTTACTTTCTCCCATTCCAATAATTGTTTTTCCAGATTCTCTTAATCGAGAAGCTAATCTTGTAAAATCACTGTCAGAAGAAATTAAACAAAACCCATCAATATCTGATGTATATAAAATATCCATTGCATCAATAATCATTGAACTATCTGTTGCATTTTTACCTTATGTATAACTAAATTGTTGTATAGGATTAATGGAAAATTCTAATAAAACTTTTTTCCATTTTGAGTCTCCTCTTGTCCAATCACCATATATACGCTTATAAGTAGCTACACCTTCTTTAGATATTTCATCAAAAATAATATTAATATATTTTGAACTAATATTATCTGAATCAATTAATACAGCGAATTTTTTATCTTTATCCATAATATTCCCTTTTATTCTTTTAAGTATAATAATATAACATAATCAGAAATATTTCTATTTAAAAATAAAAGGATTGCCTTAAATGATACATCAACTCTGAAAAAAAGAGTAAATATTTACTTTATAAATTTATTTAGCTTTTTGTAATACCTTTAAAAGAGGTTCAGACCATGAGTGTTGTTCTTTAGTAGCACCAATGCTTCTAATTTTTTTTAATCTATATCTAACTAAACTGTTTGGATTTTTTTTAGACAAAGATTTTAAGTCTTTAATAATTGTTTTTTTTATTTCGTTAGCACTAAAGCTTGGATCTTTATGGGCTCCCTCTTTATCTTCCTTTATTACACCATTAATAATTCCCATCTCAAGTAAATCTTGAGCTGTCATTTTCATTATATTTGCAGCCTCTTCTGCTTTTGTTGAATCTTTCATCAAAATAGAAGCAAAACCTTCAGGCGTAATAACTGAGTAAACGGCATTTTCAAGTAGATATAATTTATCACCAACACCAATTCCAAGAGCTCCTCCGCTACCACCTTCTCCAATTATAAAATTTATAATTGGAACGCTAATTGTAGAAAATTCCTTTAAATTAGTAGCAATAGCTTCTCCTATACCTCTTTCTTCAGACCCTAATCCAGGATATTCGCCAGGGGTATCTATAAAGCTAATTATAGGTCTGTTAAATCTTTGTGCTTGTTTTGCTAATCTTAAAGCCTTTCTATATCCTTCTGGATGACTCATTCCATAATTAACATCAATATTTTCTTTTAAATTAGAACCTTTTCTATTTCCAATAATTGTAACTGGTATATCATCAATTAGACCAATACCTCCAAGCATAGCTTTATCGTCACCAAATAGTCTATCTCCAGATAAAGGCATAAAATCATCACAAATTAATTTGATATAATCATCAACTCCAGGTCGATTTATATTTCTAGATAATTTCACACATTCCCAAGGTGTTCTTTTTGAAGCATATTTGTCAACTCTTGATAAACGTTCTTTCATTTCTTTTAATTCAATGTTACTCATATTTATTTTACCTTATGTGTTTTAATCAAAAAAGAAAGAGTTTTTTTGATATTTTTTCTTTCTACGATAGAATCAACAAAACCATGCTCTTTTTGAAATTCTGCAGTTTGGAAACCTTTAGGTAATTTTTCACCAATGGTTCCTTGAATAACTCTAGGTCCTGCAAATCCAATTAAAGCTCCAGGTTCACTTAGTATAACATCCCCAAGCATAGCAAAAGATGCTGATACACCACCTGTTGTTGGATGAGTTAATACGACAAAGAGAGGAACTTTGCATTTATTCATTAATGCAACTGCAGCACTAGTTTTAGCCATTTGCATTAAAGAAAAAATACCTTCTTGCATTCTAGCTCCTCCACTTGCACAAAAAATAACTACAGGTGTGTCATTTAATGCTCCTTCTATCATTATTTTTGTTATTTTTTCTCCAACTATTGCACCCATTGATCCACCCATAAAATCAAAAGACATTATGCAAAGATATACTTCTTCATTGTTTATTTTTGCTTTTCCTGTAACAACAGCATCATTAAGATTTGATTTAGTTTTGTGAGCTTTTAACTTTTCTTCATATTCTTTTAACTCTAATGGGTTTGAAGATATTAAATCTTCATCAATTTCAACAAAACTATTTGAATCACATAAAAGATTAATTCTCTCTTCACATTTCATTCTAAAATGATAATTGCATGAAGGACATACTTCTAAATTTTCATTTAAAATTGATTTATCAAATTCTTCATGACAATTTGGGCATTGTATAAGATTTTCCATTATAATTCCTTTTCTATTTCTTTATATAAAGAAGTATCAAATTTACCACTTACAAATTTTTTATTTTTTAGAATTTTTATTATGGTATTTTTATTGGTTTCAATTCCTTCAATTTCTAATTCATCTAGGCAAGCAATCATTGTTTTAATAGATTCTTGACGATTTTGTGTGTATACAATTATTTTTGCTAATAAAGAATCATAGTAAGGAGATACCATGAACCCACTATAAAGGTGAGTATCAACTCTAACACTTGGGCCTAAAGGAGGATTGAACTTTTTAATTTTTCCGCAAGTTAATGCATTAATTCTAACTTCCATAGAATGATTTTTTAAAGCAGGAGATTTTTGCATGTTTTTAGATGGTTTATCAGCACTTATTAAAATCATTTCTTTTATAATATCAATAGAAGATACAAATTCACTTACAGGATGTTCTACTTGCACTCTTGCATTCACTTCCATAAAATAACAATTATCATTTTCTAATAAGAATTCAATTGTTCCTGCACCTTTGTATTCAATCATCTTAAATAATTTTATTGAAGCTTTCATTAATTTGTTTCTTAATTTTTCATTAACAACATTTGAAGGACTTTCTTCAATTAGTTTTTGATGGTTTTTTTGTACTGAACAATCTCTTTCTCCTAGAAATATTACATTATTCCCATCTGATAATAATTGAATTTCTATATGTCTAGGATGTGTTAAAAACTTTTCTACATGAATTGCAGGATTAGCAAAAAATTTATTTGCCTCTTCTTTTGCAAGAAAAAAGTTTTTTTCGAGTTCCTTCTCATTTTCAATTACTCTCATTCCTTTGCCCCCACCACCTAAAGATGCTTTTAGTATTATGGGATACCCTATTTCATCTGCAATAGTTTTAAGTTCTTCTACATTTTCAATTTCTTTGAAACTTCCAGGTGTTACTTCAAGCCCAGCTTTTTTTGCTAAAATTCTAGCTTCTACTTTATTTCCTAAAAGATTAATAGTGTTTTTATTTGGTCCTATAAAAATTAAACCGCTTTTTTCTACTTCTTGTGAAAATTTAGAACTTTCACTTAAAAAACCAACACCAGGATGGATAGCATCACAGTGTGTATAAAGTGCAGCACTAATCAGGTTTTTTATATTTAAATAACTTTCATTAGCATTAGCACTACCAATGCAGATTTTCTCATCAGCTAATTTTGTCCATAATCCATCTTTATCTACTGTAGAATATACACTTACACTTTTTATTGACATAGCTTTAAGAGCTCTAATGATTCTTATAGCTATTTCACCTCTATTTGCAATAAGTACTTTTTTTATCATAAAACCTCAACTTTAAATAAAGGTTGATCGTATTCTACTAAATCACCACTATTAACTAATATTTCAAGAATTTTGCCCTCACAATCACTTTCAAGTTCATTCATCATTTTCATAGCTTCTATTATGCAAAGAGTTTGTCCTTTTTTTATAGCTTCTCCTTCATTTATAAAAACAGCGGAATCTGGAGAAGGTGCTCTATAAAAGGTGCCAACTATAGGAGATTTAATTGTTTTAGTTTTAGGAGAGTCTTTTTTATCAATTACTAAAGGTTTTTCTTCTTCATTATTAATTTGGACTTTATTTTGTGTTGTTAAAGAGGTGTTATTATTCGTATTAGTCTTTTTACATTTTATATGAAAATCTCTATAACTAATTTCAAGCTCTTCTAGTGAGCTATTCTCAAAGCATTTTATTATTTTTTCATATTTTAAATTTTCCATATTTTTTCCTCATTATTTTGATATTTGGTAACTCTTATATTTACATTTTATTTTTATAGTGTCAATATTGACATTTTTATAAATAATGTAATAATAGATATTAAAGTGTTTGGAGGCTTTATGGAAGAGCAAAAGAGCATCAAAATGAGTGCTTTAGGGTTTTATTTGCCAGAGAAAGTAGTCACAAACGATGATTTAGCAAAAATTGTTGAAACAAGTGATGAGTGGATTTATTCTCATACAGGAATAAAACAAAGAAGATATGCAAATGAAGAAGAAAAAGCTAGTGATTTAGCTATAAAAGCAATAAAAAATATGGATGTTGATTTAAGTGAAATTGATGCAATTATCGTGGCAACAGCAACGCCAGATTATTATGGATTCCCTTCAACAGCATGTATTATAAGTGAAAAAATGCAATTAAAAAATGTTAATATTGCATTTGATATTGTTGCAGGTTGTACAGGTTTTATTTATGCGCTAGAAAATGCTCGAGCGTTAATTTGTGCCTCAAGTGCAAAAAAAGTTCTTGTTGTAGGAACTGAGATATTGTCTAAAGTTGTTGATTTTGAAGATAGAAATACATGTGTTTTATTTGCTGATGGAGCAGGTTGTGCTTTAGTAGAAAAATCTAATAATAAATTTAATTCAATTTTAGGTGTAGAAAAAGCAGGCTCTGAAAAATTATATATCGATAATAAATCTCATATAAAGATGGATGGGAGAGCTGTTTATAATTTTGCAGTAAAAAGAATTGTAGAAACAATATTAAAATTAGTTGAAAAAAATAGTTTGAATTTAAAAGATATTGATCACATAGTATCTCATCAAGCAAATATTCGAATATTACAAGCAGCAGCAAAAAGATTAAAAATAAGAAGTGATAAATTCTTTTCTAATGTTGATCAAGTTGCAAATACAAGTGCGGCTTCTATTCCTGTAGCTTTAGCTTCATTAAATAATATGAATAAATTAAAAGAGGGTGATAAAATTATTTTAGTTGGATTTGGTGCTGGATTAACTTATGGAGGAGCTTATTTAGAATGGAAAAAGTAATTATGTGTTTTCCTGGACAAGGATCACAAAAACAAAATATGGCTATTGATTTATATAATTATAGTTCTAAAGTAAAAGAACTTTTTCAATTGGCGAGTGATATCTCACACTTAGATCTAAAAAAAATTATTAGTGAAGGTAGTCTAGAAGAATTAAAGAAAACAGAAGTTTCACAAAATGCTATAATTTTAGCAAGTTTATCTTCTTATTATTTATTAAAAGAAAAAGGAATTGAACCTTTAGCTTGTGCTGGATTTTCTCTTGGTGAGTTAATGGCAATTAGAGCTTGTGAAAAAATTGATAATGAAACATTGTTTAAATTAGTTCATAAAAGAAGTTCTTTGATGGCTCAATCAAGCAAAGAGGCTACATCTAAATATGGAGAGATGGCAATGGCAGCTATTATTAACATGAATAGAGTTGCTGTTGAAAATATAATTATTTCTTCTAATTTTAAAAATATATTTGTTGCTAATAATAATACTGAAAAACAAGTTGTCATATCTGGTTTAAAAAGTGAAATTGAAAAAATAACACCTTTATTAAAAGAAAATGGAGCTAGAAGAGTTTTAATGCTTAAAGTTTCAGGACCTTTTCATACTCCCTTATTAAAAAGTGCAGAATTAGAATTTAAAGAATATTTAAATGATATTGATTTTAAGCCAAGTCCTATAAATATTTATTCTAATGTTCAAGGAACTTTAGTTGATGATATTAAAAAATATGTTCCAAAACAAATTACTAATAAAGTTTTATGGCTAGAAATAATGAAAAATATTAAAGAAAATTATACTAATGAAAAAATTATTGAGGTTGGAGTTTCTACAACTTTAACAAATTTCTTTAAATCAGAAGATATGAAATGTATCCCTTGTGGAACATTAGATCAAATAAAAGGATTATAATATGGAATTAAAAAAAGCAATTATAACCGGTGGATCAAGAGGAATTGGTTTAGCTATTATAAAAAATCTTTTAAATGAAAATTATGAAGTATGGTATTTAAGTAGAAGTGAAATTCAAGAAGATTTAGGAAAATATGTGCATTATGTAAATTGTGATATTTCTGATCATGCTAAGCTTGAAGAGAGTTTAAAAAAAATAGTAAAAGAAGCTTTAACTATAGATTTATTAATTAATAATGCAGGAATAACAAAAGATAATTTAATTATGAGAATGAAGCAAGAAGCTTGGGATGATGTTATAAATATTAACCTTACTTCTGCATTTATAACTTCTAAAGTACTCTCTAGAACGCTTTTAAAACAAAAGTTTGGTTCAATTATTAATATCTCTTCTGTAGTTGGTGTTGTAGGTAATGCAGGTCAAGTAAATTATAGTGCTTCTAAAGCTGGCCTAATAGGACTTACGAAAACATTAGCAAAAGAATTTGCTTCTCGAAATGTTAGAGTAAATTGTATAGCTCCAGGTTTTATAGAAACAAGTATGAGTGAAAAATTAAGTGATGATCAAAAAAATCAAATTGTTCAAAATATTCCGCTAAATAGAATGGGAAATGTTGATGATGTTGCAAATCTAGTTTCTTTTTTAGCTTCAGAAAAATCAAGTTATATCACAGGCCAAGTTGTTTGTGTTGATGGCGGTATGGTAATTTAAGGAGAAAATAATGAATAAAGTTGTTATAACAGGAATGGGAAGTATTAATCCTTTAGCAGATAATGTTGATGATTTTTATAAAGCAATTAAAGAAGGTAAGTGTGGAATTGATAAGATTAGTCTTTTTGATGTAAGTCAATATCCAGTAAAAATAGCCGGTGAAGTAAAAGACTTTGAAGTTACAAAAAGAGTTGAAAAGAAAAAAGCTAGATCAATGGCTAGATTCTCACAATTTGCCACTTATGCAGCAAAAGAAGCTATTGATATGTCAAATATTGAAATAGATGATGATAATAATATTGGTGTATATATTGGTAATGGAATTGGTGGATTTGAAATTGCTGAAACAAATTTAGAAAAGTTATTTAAAAGAGGTCCAAGAGGAATTTCTCCTTTAACTATACCTTTGCTTATTGGAAATGAAGCTGCAGGTAATATTTCTTTAATCCATAATTTAAAAGGTCCTTGTCATACAATTCAAACAGCTTGTGCTTCTGCTACAGATGCAATCGGTTCTGCTTTTTTAGCTATTAGATCAGGGTTAATAGATACTGCTGTTACAGGTGGATGTGAAGCTGCAATTACTCAATTGTCTGTTGCTGGATTTGCAAGATTGCACGCATTAAGTGCTTCTCATAATGATGAACCTCAAAAAGCAAGTTGCCCATTCGATAAAAATAGAGATGGTTTTACAATGGGAGAAGGTGCTGGAATTTTAGTTTTAGAAAGTGAAGAAAGTGCTAAAAAAAGAAATGCTAAAATCTATGGAGAAATTTTAGGATATGGAGCTTCTTGTGATGCATTTCATATAACAGCTCCCAATCCAAATGGAGAGGGTGCTGCAACTGCAATGAAAAGAGCTATAAAAATGAGTGGTTTAGACCTTAGAGATATTGATTATATTAATGCTCATGGAACAAGTACTTTAGCAAATGATGTAATGGAAACAAATGCAATAAAATTAGTCTTTGGTGATTATGCAAAAGATATAAAAATATCTTCTACTAAATCAATGACAAGTCATTTAGTTGGTGCTGCAGGAGCCGTTGAAGCTATTGTTTGTGTTAAATCAATCGAAGAGGGATTTTATCCTGCAACTATAAATTATAATACAAAAGATGAAGATTGTGATTTAGATTATATCCCAAATGAAGGTATTAAAGCTGAAATGAATTATGCATTAAGT
>CAZPTG010000058.1:0-11693 GCA_964589355.1 uncultured Spirochaetaceae bacterium | reverse complement strand
CGCACTTTTTAAAATAGTTATTTCTTAAAAAATTAACAATGCTAATAAATTTATATTATCCTCAGCACTTGGACATATCTTAGGGAATTCAAAAACTTTGTTGATTTTATTATAGAATAATTTTTATACATCCGAAATCCCCTTTGATGTGTAATTGCATTAGATTTGATCTACCAATGTAGAAAATCATAACAGGCCTTTTCCTTCAATAACAATAATATCTTTAAATACTGAGAAGCAATTTGATGAAAGGGCAAAGCTAAAATGTCTTATAAAAATTTCCTTGGATATGAAAAAGATAGTTATATAAAATTTGCATTTCTAACAGGTGTAACAAAATTTAATTAAGTTTCAATTTTTTCTGGTTTAAATAATTTAGTTGATATATCTTTAAAGCCTAAATTTGGTGATATCTGTGGATATACTAATGATGATTTAGATACCATATTTACAGAAAGATTAATTGATGTTGATAGAGATAAATTAAAAGAATAATATAATGGTTATGATTTTAATGGATCTAAATTATATGCTCCTCAAGATATTCTAGAGTTTTTGGATAATGATTATATATATGATAATTATTGGTTTAATTCAGGAACCCCTTTTTATTTAGTTAAGCTAATAGAAACTAATAATTATAGTATTATAGACTTTAATTCAAATTCAATTGAAAAAGGAAGAAGCGAATTATTAGCGCCATATAGTGTTAAAGATTTAGATTTACCTATTTTGTTGTATCAAAGTGGATATCTATCAATTACTAACAAAGAAACATTAGAGGGTTCTATATATTTTACATTAGACTTTCCAAATATATCTGTAAGATCTTCTTTCTATGATATTTTATGTAGTTTTATTTCTACAAAGATGGTATCTGAAACAAAAAAATCTATAATAAAAGCTCTAAATAAAGCTGATTTTAAATTATTAGAAGATACTATCAAAATTCTTTTTGCAAGCATTCCTCATCAATATAATCCTGTAATGGGAGATATTAGTAGAATTAC
Source organism: uncultured Spirochaetaceae bacterium (assembly GCA_964589355.1). GTDB lineage: Bacteria > Spirochaetota > Spirochaetia > Sphaerochaetales > Sphaerochaetaceae > Pleomorphochaeta. The sequence continues at coordinate 10,683 of CAZPTG010000058.1, read as the reverse complement.
AGACTATGAAGGTTATTATAGTTCTATTCTATTTGCTTATCTAAAAGCTACAACTGCCTTTATAGAAGGAGAGATTTCAACAAATCATGGTAGATTAGATCTATATGTTAAAACCGCTAATAATCATTATATCTTTGAATTTAAAGCTACAGAAACTGGAGCATTAGCACAAATTGAAGATAGAAAATACTATGAAAAATATCTTGATGATACAAAGAGAGATTTATGTCTTGTTGGTATAAACTTTGATGTTGAAGATAAGAATATTAGTAAGTTAAAATATAAGAAATTGAATTAATTTAATTCTTCAAGCAAGTTATTGGTACAATAAATACACCATCTTCTCTTTTATAAGGGGAGTTTCAATCTAACTGTGTATGTTTTCTTATTTATTTAAAGTAACATATTAATTTAAATAATAACTTATAAAGTTAAATCTTCAAATTTTACCCCACTAACTAGCTCACATACTCTAATAGTTGATTTTGAAGGAATTTCATCTTTTCTATTTTTTCGTCGATCAATTTCATCAATAATTATTGCATGATTTTCTTTTGTTAAATTATATTTATAAGAGAAATACAAAGCAACTGATAATAATATTATTGGTATAATTGAAAACATTAACCTTATACCAAATATTGCTGACTGAGCTTGCTCTACATTAGGCACGTAATTTACAACATCCAAGACTATTCCAACAATAAATATAGCTGCCGCTTGTGCCATTTTTCTAAGCAGAGTAGCCATTCCTGAATATAAGCCTTCTCTTCTCTCTGCAGATATTAATTCATCAACATCACTAATATCAGCTAATATAGACCAAGGAACAAATAAAGCACTAGCTGAACCAACTCCACTAAATATTGCAATAATATAAATTAACCAGCTAGGTTGCCCCTCTTTTAAAAAAAGTGCAATAAATAATACAATAATCCAAACAACAAGACCTATATGCATAGGAGTTGTTTTAGAGTATTTACTTGCTATTTTTGTATAAATTGGAACCATTATTATTGGAACAACTAACATAGATCCCATAACAAGGGAAAACTCACTCTCCCTTTTTAATACATATGTTAAATAATAAATAAATAAAGTTGTCAAAAAATCAACAGCACTTTGACTTGTAATAAATAATCCTGCATGTTGCCTAAAACTTCTGTTTGTGAAAATGCTAGGCAATGTTTTAAAAATATCTTTTACACTATTATTTTTTACACTTTCAATATGCTCTTTATTTTCAAAAGTCCCAAAAAATACACATATCCAAGGTATTGCATAAAAAATACCAAAACATAACCCCATGAAAGTATAACCTTTTAAATTTATCAATAGCATAGGAATTGTTCCGGCAATAACAGCCGATAAAGCTGAAAAGGTTAATCTAATACCACTCATTATAGCTCTTTCTTTGTATGAATCTGTCATATCAGCAAGCACTGCATTATAGGGAACTTGAACCATAGTAAAGCTTGTATTAAATAAAATATAACTTATTGAATAATAAACAAACATTGCTATTTGATTATTATTAGATATTTTCATCCACAGCATTGAAAATGTAAGAAAAACTGGAATTATTCCACATAAAAAATATATTCTTCTTCTTCCAAATCTTGATTTTGTATGATCTGATAACACACCCATCATTGGATCAGAGATTGCATCCCATATTTTACCAATCAAAAAAACACTTCCAGCTAAAGCGGGAGTTAAGCCTACAATATCAGTCAAAAATTTAAGATATAATAATCCAACTAATAAAAATGCACCTCCTGCATACATATCTCCAATACCAAATAATATTTTATTTTTTAAAGGAACATTTTTCATATGAATACCTCTTTATGTTTTAATAATTTAGTATATCATATATTTTACTTTCCAAAAATAAATAATTAATAATTACACATATATCTCAATATTTAAAAAAAAATATACATTTTTTACAAATATCGTAATGTTTATAATACAAAGTTTAGGCAACCCTTATAAAAGGATTGCCTAAAAAGATACAAATCAATATATAGGAGTCTTAATTAAAGAAAAAAGCTAACACTTTTCTTCTCTTTCTCTTTGTTTTTCCATCATAATATTTAATATAGTTTTATCTGTTTGTTGCATACCTTCATGACTAATTCTAGATAAATAATCAATACTATGAACACAATCCATTCCAACAATACCACTTTCTTCGCTAGGAGCATTACCTTTCATTGCAAGAGTAAGAGCTAAATCGGCACTTTGAACACATGAATAAATCTTAAGAGAGCAAGTATTTTTTGCTCCATCACAAATAATTCCTGTTAAATTAGCAATCATAATATTAATTGCTTTATTCATTTCTTCAATAGAACCATCTAATAATGATACCATTCCACAAGCTGTTCCAATTGCTGCAGTAAAAGCTCCACAAAGAGCAGATAACCTATCTTTTTTTTCTGTTAAGCAAAGACCAACTAATTCACCGATACAAAGTGCACTAGCTAATTCAGAATCTGATTTTTTTAGATATTTTGCTAAAGTATAAATTGGAAGAGTAATAGTAATTCCTTGATTTCCACTTCCACTATTTATAACGACAGGAAATGATGAACCTGCCATTCTTGCATCAGATGCACTTGCTGCTAAAGTTGCACCAAGAGATAAAGCTTCATCTAAAGAAGTTGGAGGATCATTTAATCTCTCATAAGTGTGTTTTCCCACAGCTAAGCCATATTCTTTTGTTAAAGCATGCTTTGCAATTGCTAGATTTGTAGTAGCTGCACTAATTAAAAGATCTGAAGTTTCCTTCGGTAACTCTTTTGAAAAACTTATTATTTCATCTAGTGATACATCAGCCATAAAGGTTGAATCATTATTTTTATTATTTGTATTTATTAATGGTTCATCAACCAACACATTATCATCTTGTTTTAAATATGAAAAATATGAATGGTTCCCACTAACAATAGCAACACTAGAGTGCTTATCATTTTCTAATATAACTTTTATATATAAAGGAGGAACCTCTTCTACCATAGTAAGGTCAACCTTATAAGTTAAAGCTTTTTGAAGATTTTCATCTGATAAATCAGATAAAATGCCTAATCCATTTTCAATATTACCTATAGCAACACCTAAAGAAACAGCAACCTGAATACCTTTATTCTCACAATTGGGAATACCTACTCCCATTGCATTTTTAACCATATCTCTACTTGTTTCTACTGATATTTTAGTAACTTCACCTTCTAACAATTCTTTGGCCCTTGCTCCTGCAAGAGCACTTGCAGCAGGTTCAGTACATCCCATTGCTATAACTAACTCTTTATTTAATAAATCAACAAATCTTAAATTTTCCATAAATTGAATATACCATAGTTATACTTGATTAACAAGTAAAATATTTAGTTTTTCATTCTTTTATATAAATATATTTAGCAATCCATCAATATTAATTATCAATATTATCATATAGTTCAATATTAAAAAAAGGTTATTTATTGTGTATAAAAGAATTAAGTCAGAAACTACAAAACAAATGTTTAATAAAACTATTTTCAAGGACTAAGCAATAACTCTTTTTTTATCAATTTAATATATAATTTTTAAAAATTTATAGACAAGGAATCCTTAATTTTAGAAATTTAAATTGTCGAAATGTAGTAAATTATACAACATGATCCTAATCAAAACATATAATGCTTATTTTGACAAAATAGGGTATAATTACCCTATTTTATTAATTATATAAGCATATTTTATAACTTTATCATAAAAAAATCACATAAACTATCTATCCTTTTATAATTAAGGATTACTCATTTATTTTTTATTTATTTATTATTTTATACTTAGCAAGTTGCTACAAAAACTTGGCCTTTATTGCTCATACTAAATTTAGTATTTGCACTTATAAGAAAGACTTCCCCTTTCTTTATGTGTAGAACTTCATCTTTAAAAGTTAATACACTATCATCAAGGAATAAAAGCATTTCAAGGTTATCTGTTTTAATATTATAATCACCTTTTTCATAATAAGCTAAAATAAATTCATCACAAGGAGTATCTATTACTACCTTTTCATTTTCATCTATATAGGTTTTACAAAGATTGATCCTTTTAGGCTTTATTAACATAACTTTTATTAATTCATCAACATCCATTTTTTTATTAGTTAATCCACCTCTTAATACATTATCAGAAGCACTCATTAGCTCAATACCATTACCATATACATAAGCATGTAATAATCTAGGTTCTAGATATAAAGCTTGGTTAGGATTAAGATGAACAATATTTAAAAATAAAGGAGCAAACAATCCACTATCTAGAGGATAGTCTTTACAAGCTCTATTGATAATACCTTCTTTCGTAAAGAAATCTCCATCCATATTTTCTTTATTTTTAACATTTTTTAATAACTCTTGAATTAATTGTTTTAAAATATCTTTCTCAACTCTATAAAGATACTCAAATATTATTTTTGCCTTATTATCTTTTTTTTCAATTTTTGATTGAATATAATATTTAAAACCATTTGGAATATAAGTTTTTAAATTAGTTATTATTTTCTCATCAGATAAAAATCCACACATTGCTGTTATTGGAGTTAAAGCTAAGATTACCTCTGCTTTTCTATTATCATCTTTATAATTCCAAAGCGATCTAGGATTATTTTTTCTAAATTCTTCTTCATTTATATACCCTATTCTTGCTTCTCTATAATCAGGATGACATTGAATAGATAATGGTTTTTCAATTGCTAATACTTTAAAAAGAAAAGGAAGTGAATCACTAAAATTATGAATATGATCTGCACTAAAAAAATCAATATTTTCCTTTAAAAAAGATTCTAATGTTTTATCAGTTTTATCAATTAGTGAAGGAGCGCTTGGGTGAGTCCCCATCCACATCTCAGCCTTTGGCTTATCATCAATTTTAGTATTAATTAAAGATGGAATAAATTCTTTATTCCCCCAAGCATATTCAAGAACTTTTGCATTAATTTTTATATATTTTTTCATATTATTTTTCCCATATTTTTTTAATAATAATATTATATATAATCTTAATTAACAATAGAAAATAGAGCATTGCCAAAAAATAAGACAAGCTCTATTAAAAAATTATTTCCACATAAATTTAAAATTTATTTTTCACTCAAAAACTTAGGTAAAAATGTCATGCATAAAGCAAAAGCTAATAAAGCAGCAATCCATGTTACAAGAATACTCATATTAAATAAGCCACCTACTAAATATCCAACAAATACACAAGATGCAACTGTTAGTGCATATGGCAATTGTGTTCTAACGTGTTCTAAGTGAGGGCAAGATGCTCCTGTTGAAGAAAGAATTGTTGTATCACTAATTGGAGAAGCATGATCACCAAATACAGCTCCACCTAATACAGAACTTACACCAAATAAACAAGCATTAATTAAAGCTGCTTGATCTATTCCTTTTGATTGACCTAAACCTACTATAATTGGCATTACTATAGGTATCATAATTGCAAAAGTACCCCAAGATGTTCCAGTAGCGAATGAAATTAAAGCAGATAATGCAAATACAATCATTGGAACTAACATTAGAGGGAAGCCTCCACCTACTACAACATCTGAAAGATATGATGCTAGACCAAGTCCCCCCTCTGCTGGTGAGTATTTAATTATTCCACCTATTGTCCAAGCCATAGTTAAAATAATTAATGCAGGAACCATACTTTTCACACCTTCAATTAAGGAATCACTTGCACTTTTTATTGAGAATAATCCTCTAACTAAATAGAAAACATAAGTCAAAGACAATGTTATTACAACTGCATAAAATAAAGCCATTGAAGCATCTGTATTATTAAAAGCTTCTCCAACACTAATAGTAGAAATTGCATGAGGCACGCTCATTATTGTCTCACCATCAACACTTGAAATCCAAGTTGTTAGAGGGAATAAAACAACTGCTGATACAATTAAAACTATAATAGGGAATAACATATCAAAAGGTTTAGCTTTATTTGCATTATCATCACCTTCTAATTTAATTTCACCAGGTGCAGGGCCATAGCTTTCATTAAATAATTTACCTGTTTCTTTAGAATATTCAATACTTTTTTTCATTGCACCAAAATCACGTGATGTAATGATAATAGTAACTACCATTATTAATGTTAATAAAGCATAAACATTAAAAGGTACACTCTTCATGAAGAATGAAAATTCACTTATATTTAATTGATCAAAACCTTCTGAGCCTTTTATTAAACTCATAACGGTAATTACCCAAGAAGAAATTGGAACTATTATACAAACAGGTGCTGCAGTGGAGTCTAAAATATATGCTAGCTTTGCTCTTGGAATTTTGTTTTTATCTGTAATTGGTCTCATAACTGTACCTACAGCTAGTGAATTAAAATAATCATCGATAAAAATAATAACACCACAAATCCAAGTCATAAATAAACTAGATTTTTGAGTATGCAATCTTTTTGCAGCCCATTGCCCAAAAGCTCTTGCACTACCGGTTCTACTTAGCATACCAACTAAACCACCTAATAATGCACAGAATAAAAATATTCTAATATTCCATCCATCATTTAAGCTTCCCGCTAACATGTCAGTTAAACTTAATATAGCTACAAATATGTTTCCACCTGCTACAATCAATGAACCAGATAAAATACCTAAAAATAAAGCAATTATTACGTCTTTAGTTATAAATGCTAATGTAATTGTTAATATTGGAGGTATAAGCCCCCATGCGCCAAAATTTTCCATTTGCCACCTCTCTTTTTTTCTAAATAACACATTAGCATGAAATTGTGATATTGTATATATTATTTTAACAAAAATGTTCAATTATATTCTATTATGTTACCATAATAACAGAATTAACTATAAAAGCCATCTCTTTTTATACCAAAAATGCTCTCTAACTAGTAGCTAGAGAGCATATATATAATACTTTGTTATTTTTTTACTACTTACTTATCAAAGAGAATTTAACACTTAATGAATCTGAAGAACTTTGACCTAAGACCTCACCATATTCTTTCCAATAATATGAAGCATCAAGGTGTAAAACTAATAAATCAAAACCAACTCCAACGCTCTTATATCCTTGAGATATACCAGCTCTTATATCAACAAGAGATAAGAGTCTAACTTGAGCTCCTACATTTAAGGATGCAAGTGCATCACTCTTTAGTTGAATTGGAGTTCTTGTTTCATTGATATAATCATTTATTAATCCATAACAATCAATAAAATCAAAAGCTAATTGAGCTTTAATTAAACCATCTAAAGATGTTGATGGAGCAAATGCTAATCCAACATCCAAAGACCATGGGATTTCTACTTCAAACTCATCACTCTCAACAGGAGTGGTAGAATTTTCATCGCCCAAAACATTCTCTCCTGCAAAAGCTACAATTATTTCATCATTATTAACTAAACTCTTTAAATTCTCATAACCTACCATATTATAATTACCATTAAAATTTCTTCCAACAGCACTTATACTTAATCCTAGTGGTAAATTTAAATTTGCACCAGCTGTTATTGGTATAGCATATCCACTAGCAAATGGGATATTTTCCAAAAAAGTTGTACCAGGATCTCCACCACTATCTAATTGAGAAACTAAATTTAAAACAGAATTTGCATCGATAGGAATTGAATAAGTTTTAAAAGCAAAAGCTCCTGAAGCTCCTATATCGAGTGAAAGTATATCTTCAATAAAATCAATATTAAATCCTAATGCTGCTGTTGCAACTACATTTGTTTCATTAATTAATGAAGCTGTTGTGTAATCGCCACCACCATTATAAGATCTTAATTTCTCTTGTATTGCTAAATCAACTCCAAATCCTCTTGTTTTAAATCCTACATTTGTATCAAGTGTTAAAATTTCTCCATATCCAAATGGAATTGATTTTATAAACAATGTTGCTAAATCAATTGGAGCATTTTCATCACTTTCAATTCTTTGAGCAATATCTACAATATTTTCCTCTCCCTCAGCAACTACCATTAAATCATAAATATTATTAACAGTTAAACTAATTGAGGGTAATACTATTTTTAATCCATCTCTTTGCAAATTTGCTGGATTATATAAATAACTATCATAAAATCCACCTAATCCTAAACCTGCACTTCCCATTGCCATTCTATGACTACTAGTTGGCATATATGCGCTTGATCGTGTTTCTAAAGTTGCTGTTCCATCTACAAGAGCAGAATCAGCAGCAAAAATAGAAGTAGATATAATCGTTACACAAATAGCTAAACTAATTAATATTTTTCTTATTTTATTCATAATCTACTCCTTATTCCTCACTAGAACTTGTTGGAAGTTCAATTTCATTAAACATATCTAATAATTTATTTTCATCTCCAACAGGGGTTCCAAGCTCAGCTAATAATTTAATATTTTCTACATACTCTATTGCTACATCTTCTAAACCTAATTGATTTAAAACGTTATCTGTATCGCCAAAAGTAGTTTCAAGTGATGCAAAATCATCAGGCACTTTTGCTTCCATGCCATTTTCATAGCCCTCTTCTGGGTTAATCAAAGCTTTATTTACATCTAAAAATTCATTAATAATCGCTTCAACACTAGAATAAGCTGAATCATTTAAAAGTGATTCTATTTCATCAAAGGCTCCTTCTAAATTAACTAATACAGTAGCAATTGTATAATTTAGAGAACCAGTTACACCACAAAAATCACTTCTATCATCTGCATTTACATCATCATAATCATACTCACCTACTTTTGCGGCAGAAATAAAAGTTTCAAATGCACTTATTTGAAGTTTATATGAATCAATTGCAGCTAAGAATTTATTATAGTCCATAGTTGGTGTATTTGATTCAATATCAACACCTAAAATGTCTTTTAATAATAAATTTATAGTTTTTTTAAATTTATTCAACATTTCAATAGTATCAGCAGGAATAACCTCACTAGAGCCTTCTTGAATGATTTTAGCTGTTCTATCTGAATCATCAAATGCATCAAAAAGTCCATTTATATCTATAGAATTAATTAATGCTGAAGTAGATCCTTGAGCTTTACTAACTTTAATTAATAAACCAGCATCACTAGCTAATTTTCTCAAAGCTTCTTTAACACTTTCGTCATTAGCATTTATATCACTATCACTCAAATCTGCAATATCACCATCTCCTGCTATAGCATTTAAAACATCAATCATACTATTTGCAATATTATTTGCTAATTGCACATTCAAAATATCTGCTTTTGTAGGATTAGATGGTAGATTAAATTGTAATTTATCTACAAAATTAATAATTACATTTTTCATATCATCTGATAAACTCGAGCTATTAATTGCATCTTTAAGTTTTTCCAAAACACCTTTAACTATTATTTTAGTATTATGTGCTGCAAAAACTTGATCGTCATCAGCTTCTTCTTCTAAACCTTCAACAAAATCATCCTCGCCTTCACCAGCTAAAGCTTGAGCTACTGATTTTTTTAATTTAGCTTTTTCATCATCATCTTGTTTAGGGAGTGTTGGGACACTATTATCAACTATAGCAACTTCTCCATCATTGAGATCTGATTTATCACTTACATCATCGGCAGGAATATCATCAGGAGGAGTAACACCTTTTAAAGATCCAACAGTTGCAACTTCATCAACTTTAACTTTTTTATTATCTGTATCAGTTGAATCAATAGCATCTCCCGCAGAAGTTCTCTCTGGCTGACTAGCTTCAACAACAGAATCTACACTTTCCTGTGCTTGCTCTCCAACTAAATCCATATCAAATACGTCTTCATAAGCATTACCTTTAAAATTTTCTAACAAAGTTGAAATATCACAAGAGGATAGTAAGAAAATTATAGAAAGAATAATTACAAAACCAATTGTTTTTCTTTTCATATCTTCCTCCAAAAAAAAATAAAAATTTTATAACAAACTACAAAATTAAGCCTAACAATATATACATTCTACAATATCAAAGTGTAAAACACACTAAAAAGTTACTTAATTATTAAAAATAGTGTAAAATAATTTCTACAATACTAATTATACTTAACAAAAATGATGCTTTTAATACACTTTATAACCTATAATTTATAAAATAATAAATATATATAAAACAATATTTTTTAGACATACTTCCCCCATTTTTGATATAAAAAAATCAAGCCATATTTGTTTATTATAAGTAATAAACTTTGACTTGATTTTATTATTTTAGCTAACAAAATATGCTAGAAAAAAAGTTTTTTTATAATTTTTAAATTCACCTCTCTATTTTTTTCACTATCGCTATAAAGTAAATCTAATCTATCTGCATAAAACTCTTTTGTTTTATATCTAACCAACTTCATAGTTGAATTAACAAGCCCATCATCTTCACTAAAAGGTTTTTCGATAATAGCAAATCTAGCAGGATGCCAAATATTAGGAATCATCTTAGCTTTATCTTCATAGCTTTTTAATGTTTTAATTATTAAATCATATGCTTTTTTAGAATCTTCTACATTATTTTCTTTTAATAAAGCTTTTACATTATCTTCTTGTAATGTAACAAGAGCTGTTGTTGAAGGTTTATGATCATTGTAGACAAGTAATTGATTAATAATATCTATATTGTTATACATTACCTCTTCAACTTCTTCAGGAGAATATTTTTCACCTTCCTTATTGATT
>CAZPTG010000057.1:0-11821 GCA_964589355.1 uncultured Spirochaetaceae bacterium | reverse complement strand
TCTCTATGTGAACCAATTGATGTAAGATATTCTGTATCAAAAAAGAAATTATCTTGCCCCTTTATTTCCTTCTTATGATGTAGATGAATTAATAGAAACAACAGCTAAGGTAGATAAATTACTGTTAGAATTAGAGATATTTAAACCTTTTGATACAATAGAGTATGAAATTTTACAAAAACTAATTGATCTCTCTACTTTTGAATTATCAATTTTATTATTCTCCCATTCAATTGCACCCTTATTTAATAACTACCAAACAAATTTTATTTTTGCTCAAAAGATAATTAGTTATTTAGAAAAAATAAAAGTTTTTGATGAAAATGCTCTAAATTTTATACTAACAACTCAAAAAATAAGATTTACTATGGAGACTAATGAGAACTTAATAGATAAGTTAATAGATTTAAATATTATAATAAAAACAGAAGATGCTTATCAAATAAATAATTTTGAAAACTATTATGCAGAACCTCAACCTTTAATATTTGATACAGATTTAACTGTAAAATATGTAGGAGAAAGAGGTGCAAATGATATATTATGGAGATTTGCTTCTCTTTGTTCCTATGATATTCAAACAACTTATAAATTATCAAAAGAAGACTTTAGAGATGCACTTGATAGTTCAATGAGTAAAGATGAAGTTATAAATTATATCGTTAACAACTGTAGCAATTTCGAAAACTGTTCAGCACTAAATTATTTTGATTTAATTGAAAAACAGTATAGTCAATTAAGTGTATATGATGGAATCGTTTTACAAACTGATAAAAGAGTTTCAATAATAATTGATAATCATCCTGAACTTAAAGAATATATTTTAAAAAAACTTGCAGATGGTGTTTATCTCATGTCTAGAGAAAATGAATCTGTTTGGACAAGCCAATTAGAAAAAGCTGGGCTAATTATACCACGACGTAAAGGTGATTTAATTCAAAGTGAAACATTCTTCACTAATGAACAGTGGAGAATAAGCAATAACTATCATTTAAAAGAAGATCAATTAAAAATATTTAATACATTAAATAAATTAAATTCTAATATTTGCTCTTATGAAGAACAAATTACTTATTCACCTATTAGTCAAAAAGAATTCAATTCAAGAAAATTAAGAGGCAAAATAGAATTAATGGAAATAAATAAACCTGAAAAACAAGATTTAATATCTCGTCTAAGATGTTCTATGATTGTAGATGAATCTCAATTAGTACCTTTAGTATTAGATACAGATATTAGTGCTAGTGGTTTTGAATTCAGAAGAAAGGTAAATGTTTGTAAAATGGCTAGCAAAGAAGAAAATAGTGTTTTAAAGGTTACTTATTCAACACATGAATTATTATTATTAGTAGATAAAGTAAAATCTGAAAATAATAATGAATATTATGTTTGTGGGAAAAAATTACCTACTTTAGAAAACATTACTCTTCCTATTAGCAAAATATTTAATGCTAAAATAATGAATTATGTAATTAACTAAAAGGAGAAATAAAAAGTGAATATAATTAGATTTAAGTACAAAGATGAAATATTATTTGGTAATTTTAATCAAGAAAAAAACACAGCAACAATATATGAAGGAACACCATTTAATGGACTTTTTAAAACTAATAAAGAAGTATCTTTAGATAAAATAGAAATAATGACTCCTTGTGATTATTCTAAAGCTGTTTGTATTGGTTTAAATTATAGAGATCATGCAATTGAGTTTGAACTCCCTATACCTGAGACACCAATTGTTTTTATAAAACCCTCTACAAGTGCATTAGCACATAATAAAACAGTTATTAAACCTGATATGTGTAAAAGATTAGACTATGAAGCTGAGCTTGCTGTTGTTATAAAAAAAGAAGCAAAAAACGTAAAAAAAGATGAAGTAAATGATTATATATTAGGTTATACTTGTGCAAATGATATAACTGCAAGAGATTTACAACCCAAAAAAGGCCAATGGACAATTGCTAAAGGTTTTGATACATTCTGCCCTTTTGGATATGTTATAAATACTGAAATAGATCCAAGTAATTTAAAAATATCAAGCGAAGTTAATAATAAAATAATGCAAGAATCAAATACGAACAATTTAATATTTGACGTTCCTTTTTTAGTTAGCTATCTCTCATCAGTAATGACACTTTTGCCAGGAGACATTATATTAACAGGAACCCCAGGTGGAATTAGTAAAATGGAAAAAGGTGATGAAGTTAAAGTAAAAATTGAAGGATTACCTCCATTAATAAATAAAATAGGATAAAACAAAAGGCCAATAATAATTGGCCCTTTTTTATAATTTATAAATTTAAATTAATCCAATGCGGATAATGATATCCACTAAAAGACTCGAATTGTAATTTACCTTGGGATATTAACATATCAGATCCATTAATAACTTTGCAATTAGCTTTTTTAGCTCTCTTTAAAAGTTTAGTATATCGAGGTTTATAAACTAAATCATAAACAATACATGGATTTTCAAATGTAAAATCTTCTAAAATATCAGCATCTTCATTTGGAGTCATACCAACGATAGTTGTTTGAACAACAAGATCTACACTTGATGATAGAGAAGATAAGTCTTCTAATTCAATATAATTGCTCATTGTTTCACTTGCTAACAATTTGGCTTTCTCAAGTGTTCGATTTGCGATAGTTACTTTAACATGATGATTCCTTAGAGCCCAAACTACAGCACGTGAGGCGCCTCCTGCTCCAACAATTAAAGCACTTTTTATTTTTCCATCATTTATTTCTTTTTCAATAGGTGCTAAAAAACCATAATAATCTGTATTTGTCCCTTTCCACATACCTTGAATTCTTGTAACCGTATTACAAGCACCAATTTGTTTTACTTCTCTAGTTATTTTTCCTAAATAAGGTAAAACATCTCTTTTATGAGGAACAGTTACAGAAAAACCATGTATTTTTATTAATTCAGCTAGTTTAAAAAAACCTCTTACTTTATCAACTAAGAAAGGAACATAAATAGCATTATAGTGTATAGCTTCAAACCCTGGATTATGAATCATAGGTGAGGCTGTATGCAATACAGGATTTCCTATAATTCCATAAACATTTGTTCTATTATTAACTTGATCAGCTTTATATAATAATTTTAAAGTTTTTGCAGATAATTGACCAGGAGCTATTTCATCTTCACTAGCAAAAGTAAGCATAGAACCAACTTTTTTATACAAAATTCTAGTACAAACTCCAAAATCCCCCATTCCAATTATTATTTTTTCTTTAATATCTTTTAACTCTTCATTCATTTTGAATAAAGTTACAACATCAATTATTGTATTAGGAGTTACAGCTACTTTTGGAATATCACCTTTTTTAGCTAATTTAGTAACTAGTGAAAATAAATTTGCAGGTAGTTTTTCCATATCATGAAAAGATCTAATTATTTTTATACCTTTTTGTTTCAATTCATTTTCAAAATCATATTTTGGAGAATCTTCTTCTCCTTTTATTTTTAAATCAGATTTTTTTACATCTTCTTCTATATCGACATAGGAAAAATCACCTTGCAAAACAATTTTTCTTAAATTAGTCATTCTAGCTTTATCACTCATTTGAGATTTTCCACCATCACAAACTCGTCTATAAGTTGCAATGGTAGGTAAAGCACATAACCTTGGAAAAATTTGTGCACTTGCTAATTCACCTTCTTCTAACAAATCTAATCTCAATTCAACCATATCAATATATGATTTATTTCTTTCAACTTGCTTTAAGGCTTTAGTTAATGTATTTTCTGTAGTAGTAAGGCAAATCAATTGACCTCTCCTCCTGTTGTCATAAAAAACGACTCTATGATAAACTCTATAATAACGGTAATGAGATTACTTATCAACATAAAAAACGGAGAAAAAAATGGGAACTCTACAAGTTCAACATATAAATTTAGCATTTTCTGATCGAGATTTATTATTAAACATTAACTTTATGTTAAATGAAAAATCTCGTAGTGCCCTTGTCGGTGGTAATGGAAGTGGAAAATCTACACTATTAAAAGTAATTAACGGCGATATGCAAGCTGATACGATAGAACTTTCAACAACTAAAGGACTGAGAGTTGCTTATTTACCTCAAAGCGATATTGTTTTTGAAGAAGATACTTTATTCAATGAAGCTGAAAAAAGTTATAGCAGGTTTAATTCAATATTAAAAGAGAAAAAACAGCTTGAAAAATATTTAGAAAATAGTAAAGAAAATGAAAATTTAGAACCTACTTTATTAAAATTACATGATATACAAGAAGAACTTTTAAGAAGTGGTTATTTTGATAGAAAAATATCAATTGAAAAAATACTACTTGGACTAGGCTTTGAAATGTCAGATTTTGAAAGAACTTGTAACGAATTTTCTGGTGGTTGGCAAATGAGAATAGCTCTTGCAAAAGTCTTATTAGAAAATCCTGATATAATGTTATTAGACGAACCTACAAACTACTTAGATATAGAAGCTAGAATTTGGTTGAAAAATTATTTAAAAGCTTATAAAGGTGGGTTAATGCTTGTCAGCCATGATCAAGGATTTCTAGATGATACAATTAATGAAGTTTTTGAACTATTTAACGGAAAATTAACACATTATAGTGGAAATTATTCTTCTTATTTAATTCAAAGAGAAATTGAAATTGAACAAAAAAAGAAATTATTAGAAAAACAACAATCTCAGATTGAAAAAACAGAACAATTTATTGAAAAGTTTAGATATAAAGCTTCTAAAGCAAAACAAGTTCAATCTCGAATAAAGCAAATTGAAAAGATTGAATTAGTAGAGATACCCTCACACTTAAAAAAACTTCATTTTACTTTCCCTCCTGCACCTAACAGTGGTAAAGAAGTCCTTAAAATAAATAATTTATCTAAAAACTATGGCAAATTAAATATTTTTGATGATTTAAATTTATTAATATCAAAAAAAGACCGAGTCGCTGTTACAGGTAGAAATGGTAAAGGAAAAAGTACTCTCTTAAGAATGCTATGTAAAAGAGATAAAGAGTATGAAGGAAATATAATTGATGGAGCTAATGTTGAAATTGGTTATTTTGCACAAGATACTGAAAAAACTCTAAATCCTAAAAATACTGTAATTGAAGAATTAGAATCAATATCTAATACTAATCAATTACCTCTACTTAGAAATTATTTAGGTGCTTTTTTATTTCAAGGTGATGATGCTTTTAAAAGCGTTAGTGTACTAAGCGGAGGAGAGCGCTCTCGCTTAGCTTTGCTAAAAATATTAATGCATCCTGTTAATCTATTAATACTTGATGAGCCTACAAATCACTTAGATATAAATGCAAAAGAAATGCTTATTCAAGCTTTAAAAAATTATGATGGTACAATGATTTTTGTAAGTCATGATACTTATTTTATTGAGCATTTAGCTACTAGAATATTGTATTTAAGTGATGATAAACCAATTGTATTTGAAGGTGATTATAATTATTTTAAATATAAATTAGAAGAAAAAGAGCAATATATAGATGAAAATAATGAGAGCGATGATAAGAAAATAGAATCAAAGGGAGCTTTAGATTATAAAGCACAAAGAGAAAAAAACAATAAAATAAATAAGCTAAAAAGAGAAAATGAAAAAATTTTTAAAGAAAATGAAAAGATAATGTCTAAAATTGATAAATTAGAAATTGAAATGAGTAAAGAAGAAGTTTATAGTATTGCACATGAAATAAATAAAGTAATTGAAAAAAAGGAAAAGTTAGAAAAACAACTAGAAATCAATGAAGAAGAATGGCTTGAAAAAGAAGAAGTCATTCAAAGTCTTTTGGAGAGTTAATTAATGAATACTTTAGTCTTAGCTTCAAACTCAAAAGCAAGATATAAATTGCTTAAAGATGCGGGATATAATGTAATAGTTCAATCTACAAATATTGAGGAAAAATCAAATAAAATAAGTCCTCACGAAATAGTTATGGATTTAGCGAAACAAAAGTTGAATGCCTATATTGAAAAATATGGGAAAAAGCAAAATAAGATAATATTAAGTGCTGATACAATGATTCTCTATAAAAATCAATTAATTGGTAAAGCAAATAATAAGAATGAAGCTTATAATATTTTAAAAAAATTAAGCAATGATTCTCACGAGATTTTTTCAGCATTTGCTATTCACTTACCAAATGAACAAATCATTGTTGATTATGATAAAGTAGATATAAAATTCAAGAATTTATCAGATTTATCAATTATGGATTATTTAGAATCTGATGAATGGAAAGGTGCTGCTGGAGCATATAGAATTCAAGACAAAGCAAAAGATTTTATAAAAGAAATTAATGGAGATTTTAATGTAGCTGTGGGGTTGCCACTAAATAAAATTTCTGATTTAATTGAATAATCTTAATCACTCCACGATTAAGAAATTTCCGCCATTATGGTGAGATATATACGAAGGAAGACGACCTTGTTATGCAAAGAGCGCTATAACAAGTTTTGCTCGTCAGAATAGGAGAGGATTATTATGTCCGTAGTAACAATGAAAAGCCTGCTAGAATCAGGCGTACACTTTGGTCACCAAACAAAAAGATGGAACCCAAAGATGGCTCGTTTTATTTTTTCACAAAGAAACGGGATTCACATTATAGACCTACAAAAGACTTCAACTTGTATTGTAGAAGCTTACGAAGCTGCTAGATCAATCATAAAAGAAGGCAAACCAATTTTATTTGTAGGAACAAAAAAACAAGCACAATTAGTTATCGAAACAGAAGCTAAACGTTGCGGCATGCCATATGTAAATAACCGTTGGTTAGGTGGTATGTTAACAAACTTCTCAACAATCAAAAAATCTATCGCTACATTAAAAAGAATTGAAAAAATGGAAAGTGATGGTACATTTGAATCTTTAACAAAAAAAGAAGTTTCTTTATTAACAAAACAAAAAAATAAATTAGAAAAGAACCTTGGTGGTATCAAAGATATGAAAGAATTACCTGGTGCTCTTTTCGTTATTGATACAAAAAAAGAAGCAATTGCTATTACAGAAGCTAAAAAATTAGGTATTCCTGTAATTGCAGTAGTAGATACAAACTGTGATCCTACAGATATTACTTATCCAATTCCTGGTAATGATGATGCAATTCGTGCAATCTCATTATTTGTTGAAATTATCTCAAGAGCTGTTATTGATGCTGATAATGAAACTGGTAATCTACAAATTGTTGAAAGCTTAGAAGAAGAAAATTCTGAAGAGAAAGTAGAAGAAGAAAAAGAAAGTGTTGTTTTCTCAAGTGATGAAGACAATGATCTTACTAAATTTGAAGAATCAAAAAAAGAATCAGCTAAAGAAGATAAGAAAGATGTTGACAATGCTGCTACAGAAGAAGAAGGTTCAACTGTAGTTGCTGGAATCGAAGTAGACGATAAAACCCTTTATCAAGATTAAGGAGAATATTATGGAAATTAAAGCTGCTTTAGTAAAAAAATTACGTGATACAACTGGCGCTGGAATGATGGAGTGTAAAAAAGCTTTAGTTAAAGCTGAAGGCGATTTCGAAGCTGCAACAAAACTATTACAAGAAATGGGATTAGCTGCAGTTGCAAAAAGAGCTGATAGAGCAACAGACAATGGCCGTATCTTTACAAAGATTACAAAAGATAAAGCTATTTTAGTTGAAATTTCTTGTGAAACAGATTTCGTTGCTAAAAATGAAGACTTTAAAAAATTAGGTGAAGAAATGTGTGAAGTAGTAGCTGATAAAGGCTACACTGATATTAATGATGAATTAAAATCAATGGTAGAAGAATTAATTGCTAAAATCAAAGAAAACATGGCTTTAAAGACAGTTTTCGTTGTAGATTTAGGCGAAAATGATTTTGCTTCAACTTATATCCACGGTGCTGGAGAAAAAGGTGTTTTAGTTGAATTTAAAGCTGATAGTGCAAGCGCATTTGAAAATGAAAGTGTAAAAGAATTCTGTAATGATTGTGCTCTACATATTGCTGCTTTTACTCCTGAATACTTAGATTCTTCTCAAGTTGATCAAGAAAAAATAAATGAATTAGAAAATATCTTTACAAAACAAGCTCTTGGAATGGGTAAACCTGAAAAAATTATTCCAAATATTGTAAAAGGTATGTTAGCAAAACATTTCAAAGAAATTTGTTTTGTTGATCAAGCTTTTGTTAAAGACGATAAAGTTTCAGTATCAAAAAAAATGAATGATGTTGCAAAAGCTGCTGGATGCAAATTAGAAATCACTGGTTTCCAAATGTACTCAGTAGGTGCTTAATTAGCAATTTATAATTTAGCTCACTAGGGAACTAGTGAGCTTATTCATATTTGGAGGAATTAGATGGATACAGTATTAAAATCATTAGAAAGTAAAATGAAAAAGTCTATTCAAGCTCTAGAGCATGAATACCAATCTCTAAGAACAGGTCGTGCAAATGCTGCTCTTTTTAATAATATTCAAGTTGAATATTACGGAGCACCTACTCCATTATCACAAGTAGGATCTATTTCTGTACCTGAAGCAAGAATGGTTGTAATCCAACCTTGGGACAAAACAGTTCTTCCAGCAATTGAAAAAGCTATTTTGAAAAGTGAATTAGGTTTAACACCAAATAATGATGGAAAACTAATTAGAATTACTTTCCCAGCTCTAACAGCAGAAAGACGTAAAGAATTAGCAAAAACTGCAAAACAAACTTCTGAAAAATACAAAGTTGGTTTAAGAAACTTACGTCGTGAAGCTATTGATGAATTAAAAGAAATGGAAAAAGAAAGTTTAATTAGTGAAGATGATTTAAAAAATGGTGAAAACAAAGTTCAAAAAATCACTGATAACTATGTTGCAAAAATTGTTGAAGTTGCTACAAGCAAAGAAAAAGAAATAATGGAGATATAATGGATAATAAAAATTTAACTCATTTAGCTGTTATTATGGATGGAAATGGTAGATGGGCAAAAGCAAAAAATTTACCTAGAACTGCAGGTCACTTAGCAGGACTTAAAGCTCTAAAAAAAATAATAATAGCCAGCAAAAAAAATGAGATTAAGTTTTTATCCCTTTATGCCTTTTCAACAGAAAACTGGAAGCGACCAGAAGCAGAAGTTAATTATTTAATGAATCTTATTGCTTCAAAGCTTCCAGGTGAATTAAGATTCTATAATAAAGAAAATATTAGAATCTTAGTACGAGGTGATGTATCTAAACTTCCTAAAAATGCTAAAGATGCAATAATTAAAGTTGAAGATTCTACAAAAGATAATACAAGTTTAACAGTTATATTATGCATAAACTATGGCGGTCATGATGAAATTGTTAGAAGTGTAAATTCAATACTAAAAGAAAAGAAAAATACTATAATAAGTGCAAATGATATAAGAAATCACATGCAATATAGTGAAATTGTTCCTTCAGTTGATATGATTGCAAGAAGTGCTGGAGAAAAAAGATTAAGTAATTTCTTACTTTGGGAAAGTGCATATGCTGAATTAGGTTTTTATGATACACTATTTCCAGATTGGGATGAAAAAATGATTGAAAAAATAATTGATGATTACGAATCTCGAATTCGTAAATTTGGAGGTATTATTTAATGTCCTCAATAAAGCAACGCTTATTTACAACTATATTAGGAGTACCTTCTCTTCTTATTGTTATATTTTTGCTACCTCAATTTAAACATCTAGCTTTTGCTATAGTTGCTACAGCTTTTATTCTATTAGGCACAAAAGAAATATATGCCATTATAAAAACTAAATTTAATATTAAACCAAATTTACCATATTATTTTTCAGCCTTTCTTCCAATTTCAGCTTGGATAAGCACAATAACTAATTTAAACAATTTAGTTGACTTAGTTTTTGTTTTTTTACTTATTGCTTCATTTACATTAGAAATATATGAAGGATCAAAAACTGAAGATAATTTTGAGAGCTCATTTTCAAAAATTGCATTAAATGGTTTTTCATTATTATATCCTGGATATTTATTATCATTTATAATCAAATTAAACTGCTTTGAATCTGTATCTGCATTATATGCACTATTTTTATTAGCTGTTTTTTCAAATGATATTTTTGCTTATGTTTTTGGCATGTTATTTGGGAAAAAATCAAGAGGGTTTATTAAAGCTAGTCCAAATAAAAGTATTGTTGGATTTTTGGGAGGAATATTTTCAAGCGTAATAATATCTGTTATCACAACAATAGTGTTAAACATTCCTTTAAGCATTATTGAATCTTTAATAATAGGATTCTCCTTATCTATGAGTGCTAATATTGGAGATTTAATTGAATCTGTATTAAAAAGAAGCACACGTGTAAAAGATACAGGTACCTTTATACCTGGCAGAGGTGGAGCTTTAGATAATATTGATTCTTTAATCACTAGTGCTCCTTTATTTTATTTATTACTTGAGATATTTATAAAGTAAAATTATGAAAAAAGTTATTATTTTAGGTGCAACCGGAAGTATAGGAAGCACTTGTATAAACTCTATTGTAGAAAAAAATTTACCAATTGAAATAGTTGGGATGAGTGCAAACGAAGATTTCAATAAACTTGAAATGTTTGCAAGAAAATTAAATGTTAAAAATCTCTTATTAACAAAATCAAATCATAAAAATTCTGAATTTAATTATTTTTCAGATATAGATCAATTAATTTCAAGCAATGAATGTGATGTTGTTTTAAATGGTATTGCAGGCTTTAGTGGTTTAAAAGCAACAATATCAGCTCTAAATAATTATAAAGATATTGCACTTGCTAATAAAGAATCAGTTGTAAGCGGGGGTTCTTTTATATTTGATCTTGCAAAAAATAATGGTTGTAACATTATCCCGGTAGATAGCGAACACTCCGCAATAAAAGCTTTAATTGATTCCCATAAAAAAGAAAATATAAAATCATTAATAATAACTGCTAGCGGTGGCCCTTTTAGAAATTTAGATATTAATGAATTTAAAAATATAAGCGTTGATAAAGCACTGAACCACCCAACTTGGAAAATGGGCAAAAAAATTACTATCGATAGTTCTACACTTGCAAATAAAGCTTTAGAAGTAATTGAAGCTTTTTATTTATTTAATTTTAGCTCAGATAAAATCGAAGTAAGCATACATCCTCAAAGTATAATTCATTCAATGGTAAGATTAAAGGATGGAGCGATATATTCTCAAATGGGAACGCCTAATATGTCATTACCAATAATTGAAGGAATAATTGATGGTTATTGCAATAAAGAATTAGTTAAACCTTTAGATTTTAGTAATTTGTCTTTAACTTTTGAAAAACCTGATCTCATTAAATTCCCCCTATTAAAATGTGCCTATGATGTATTAGAGGCGAAACAAGGATATCCTATTGCATTTAATGCTGCAAATGAAGAAGCCGTATATTCTTTTCTAAGAGAAGATATTTCTTATTTAAAGATGCAAGAAATAGTCTTAAAAACTTTAGATTCTGATTTTGCACATGCTATAAACAATTATCAAGATGTAATAGAAATTGACAAAAAAGCTAGATTTATTACTAAAGGATTAATCTAAGTATAACTAATAAATTAATGGTATAATAAAGTATGAACCTAATTCTATCAACATTATTAAAATATGCTATTGGAATTCTTGGTGTTGGAATAATAGTTCTATTACACGAAGTTGGACATTTCATTGCAGCAAGAATATTTAAAATTGATGTTGAAATATTCTCAATAGGTTTTGGCCCTAAAATAATATCTACAAAACACAAAGAAACTGAATATAGAATTTCTTGGCTCCTTTTTGGAGGATATTGTAAGATGAAAGGAGCTGATGATTTAACAAGAGCTCTAGATCATAA
>CAZPTG010000056.1:0-11836 GCA_964589355.1 uncultured Spirochaetaceae bacterium | reverse complement strand
TGATTGAATTTAAAGGGGCAACTTATGTACAAAGTGGGGTTCTTGATTATTTTTTATAAAAAATGGAAGTTTTTATAAGTTATTTATTTAGATATAACGATATATGCAAACCTATTTTATAACTCATTCAATATTTACAACTAAAAAAATAGAACAATGTATTAGGGTAAAAAAAATACTTAATTAAAAAATTAAGTATTTTCAAATATGTAATGTTAAAAAATTAATTAAATTTTATCACCACGAACCTCATGTAAAATATCTCTTACTTGTGAATCTTCAAATTGTGAATCGATTTCATCACTTGATAATCCAATAAATTCATGACAATTATAATGAATCCAAACTTCATCTTCAGGTTTTCTTATAACATGTTTTCTAGAATAATAATCAGGTTGAATTGGTAGAGGTTCTTTGTCTGAATTTTCAAAAACCTTATAATCAAAAACAGCAACTTTTATATCTTCTCTTGGTATTCCCTTACTCATAACAACATTTGTCAATTCATTAACAGTTTTTCCTGTATCAAAGATATCATCAACAATTAAAATTTTATCACCAGTTCTTAAATAGTTAGGAGAATAAGTCCACCCATCTACTATAACTTTTGATTGAGTTCTAAGATAACCATAAGATCTAGCTACAACAGCTGCATAAAAAACTGGTCTTTGATGATTCTTTAACTTAACCATTTTATAATATTCACTCATAACATTCGCCATATATGCACCTCCTCGAAGGGAAGCATAAATAATATCTGGAATAAAATCATCTTCAGTATACATTTTATGAACAAGTTTTAATGCTGCATCTCTAATATCATCTGTTTTTACAAACTCTTTACTCATTATTCATCCTTTGTGACTTTGTTAATATTTTAGCACCATCTTTAGTAATTAAAATTGTATGTTCAAAATGTGCTGAAGGTTTACCATCTGCAGTTTTTACAGTCCATCCATCTTCAAAATTAGTTCTTACCTTGCTACTTCCCAAATTAATCATAGGCTCAATAGCAATAACCATACCTGCTCTTAATCTTGGATTAGGGGATAAATGTGAAACATAATTTGGGATTTCGGGAGATTCATGTAAATCAATACCTACTCCATGCCCACAATAATCTTTAACAACTCCAAAGCCATTTTTTGTTGCATGATTATATACTGCACGACCAATATCACTAACTCTAGCGTTCTTTTTACCAGCTGCCTTTATACCTAAAGCTAAACACTCTTTAGTAATTTTACATAATTTTTCATTTTCTTGAGTAGTTTTATCACCAACAATTATAGTTCTAGCACTATCAGATATATAATTATTTAAGTTTATTCCTAAATCTACTGATACTAAATCCCCATTTTTAAGAATTTGATTTTTTGAAGGTATACCATGAATAACAACATCATTAACACTAATGCAAGCTGAGGCTGGAAATCCTCCATAATTTAAGAAAGCAGGTGTCCCACCAAGATTAATTATGTAGTTATAACAAAACTCATCTATTTCTTTGGTATTCATACCTTCTTTTATAAAACCACTTTCTAGAATATCTAAAAGCTTACCTAGTTCATGACAACTTTGTTCAATACCTTGAATCTGTTTTTCATTTTTGATAGTAATCAATTGAATTTTTCCTCCAATTTATACTTCTTTTGAAATGCATCTAAAATGCCATTAATAAACTTATAATTAACTTCAGTTGAAAAATCTTGTGACAATTTTACAGCTTCATCAATAACAACATGCGGATGAACTTCATTTTGAAGCAAACTGTATATACTTAAACGTAATATATTTCTATCAACTATATCTATTTTATTTAGCGGCCTATTAAAAGAAAACTCTGATATAGATTTATCTATTTCTTCAATACTAGATATTGTACCTCTAAGAATGATAGAAGCATATATCTTAACCTCATTTTCTAGGCTAGCAATTTCTTCTGCTGTCAAACAAGGAAAATAATCCTTTTTCAAATAATCTAATGATAAATTATTTCTAATATCCATCTCATACAAAGATTGTAATACTAATTCACGAGCTCTATGTCTTGTTTTCATAATATTCCTTATAACTAAAAATCTAAAATAATGTGTTTATAGTAACAAATGTTAAAAACTCTTACAATCCATATAGACTATAAAAGATAAAAAATCTCTAGCTTTTATCGCTAGAGATTAAACATATAACTTATTTATTATTTTGTCAAATAAGTAATTGTAGCTTCATTTCTAAGTTCTTTTGATAAATCTATTAACGCCTTTTCAGCTAATGCTTGTGCTTTTTCATTTGATAATATTTGAGTAATATATTGTCTAACTGTTGTTGTATCAGCAGGACTTATTGGATCATCTAAATCTAATAATTTAGCATCTAAATGTTTTTTTGCTTTTAAAATATGATAACCCTGAGATGTAATTAAAACATCAGAAGTTTTACCCTCACTTAGATCAAATGCTGTATTAAAATATTCTAAACCTAAGACACTTTTTATGTTTTGTGGATCATCTTGGGTTAACCAACCTATATCCCCATCAACACTATTATTAGAAGCATCTTGATTATATTTTTTTACTGCGTCACTCCAACTAATTCTATTATATTTTAAATCGGAAGCAATTTTATTTAATGTATTTTCGTTTTCAGTATTTAATGAATTATTTTTAAATGGAATAAAAATTTGAGCAACATTAACACATTCAGGATTAACTAAACTACTTTTATTCGCTCTATAATAACTATTAATTTCTGAATCTGTTGGTAATGCTTTAGAATTTGTTAACTCATCACCTTTTTTCATTAATAAATATTGATTTATTAACGCTTGAGATTTTATGTACTCTTTATAATCTTCCATTGAACCAACTTGTTGATTAATTATTTGTTCAAATTCACTATCGCTTAAAGATCTATTAGCTTGTTGTTCAATAGAATATTTTTGCTGTAAAACCAATTGTTGAACTTGTTCATCACTAATTACAACACCATCCCTAGCTGCCCCAGCTTCTAATAATATATTGTCAATCATAGAATCTAAAACTTGTTTTTTAACACTTGAAGGATCAATGTTTTGACCTTGATTTTTATATAATTCAACAACACTATTAACTTGATTTGTTAAATCATTTTCTGATATCGGACTTGTTTGACCATTAAATTTAACAATTGCTGCAGGTTTTCCAAAAGGAACTGCTGCGAAAATTGTAGTTGTACTTACTAATATGCTTAATAATAAAGCAATAATTCTTTTAGTTTGCATAAAAAAGGAACTCCTATTTATTTTATATGTATTCTTTTACCAATTGCTGTAGCTTGCTGCTCTTTTTTAATTATATCACTAGTTTTTAAATACATCCCCTGCTCTTCCATTACTTTCATAAGAGCTTGCAATGTTTTATTACTTCTTAAACCAGCTTTAGTTACAAAAGCCATACATCTCTTTCCAGAAATAGCTCCAGCTCTATCTAAAAAATTCTTAACTAATTTTGGAACACTTCCGCCAAAAGCGCTAGTACCCTCAGTCCCAACAATTAAATAATCATAATATGAAATAATCTTACCTTCTTCAAGTTTCATATCAATTATATCAACTATATGATTTTGTTGCTCGACACCTTTTGCAATTGCTTTAGCAATACTTTTAATATTACCACTATTATTTGATTTTGCTGCATATAAAATACAAACTTTCACAATATTGCTCCTCACTTTTAATTAGAAACCGATCGCACTGTTGGCGATCGGTAATCTTTATTAGTAATGTAACACTTTATTCAACAGGTGCATCTGTCCACCAAGTTTCTGATTGTTGAACTTGTTCAGGTTCTACAGAGTTTAATAACTTAGACTCAGATGGAGCTTTGTTAACTAGTGCAATGGTAAGTGCTAATATCAAAAAAGCTGCACCTAAGATTGCTGTAACTTTTGTGACAACACGACTTGTATAAGATCCAAAAGAACTTTGAGCTGCTGAACCAAATACACCACCTAGTCCATCACTTTGTTCATCTTGAATTGCTACCATAAATACTAATAAAATACTCACGATGATAAATAGTACCATCAGAATAACGTTTAAAACACCCATACTTTTCTACTCCGAAAAATTAGTTATCAAAGCAAACAATTGGCAAGAATTTATCAACAGAAAGAGAAGCTCCACCAACTAGGGCTCCATCAATATTCTCTTTAGACATTAACTCTTTAACATTTGCTGCCTTTACTGAACCACCATACTGTATAATTGTATCTTCTGCAACACTTTTATCAAAAAGTTTTTCAACAATACTTCTAACAAAAGCATGAGCACTATCAGCATCTTCAGGAGTTGCTGTTTTACCAGTACCAATTGCCCAAACAGGCTCATAAGCTAAAGTAATATGTTTCATCATATCTTTTGAAACATTTTTTAAACCTTCTGTAACTTGTCTAGTTAAAACTTCTTCAAGCTTGCCACTTTCTCTTTCTTCTAATGTTTCACCGATACATAAATCAACATCCATACCTTCAGCTAAAGCTAAAAGAACTTTTTTGTTAATTAATTCATCACTTTCACCATAAATTGCTCTTCTTTCACTATGTCCTAAAATAACATTAGTTACTCCTAAATCTTTTAACATATTTGGAGCAACTTCACCTGTGAAAGCACCTTTTGTATTATCATTCATGTTTTGTGCAGCAACTAAAATATGTGTATCTTTCAATACTTCCATAACACCAGGAATAGTTACAAAGTTTGGTGCAACCATTACTTTTGCATTACAACCTTTTGTTGCTTCTAATAAATCTTTTGCTAATTTAACACCTTCATTTGGAGTTAAATTCATTTTCCAGTTACCTGCAATATAAGGGGTTCTCATTATATATTCCTCACTTTTTTATTTTTCTAATGCTTTAATTCCTGGAAGAGTTTTACCTTCTAAGAATTCTAAAGATGCTCCACCACCAGTTGAAACATGGCTAATTTTGCTTGCTAGATTAAATTTATTAATAGCAGCAACACTATCACCACCACCAACTACTGTAATACCATCACATTCTGCTAATGATTGAGCTACTTCTAAAGTACCTTTTGCAAATGAATCAAATTCAAATACACCCATTGGACCATTCCAAACTACACTTTTTGCAACTTTTAATTGAGCAACAATTGCTTCAATAGTTTTAGGACCAATATCCATACCAATCAAATCACCTTCAATAGAAGCATTATCTACTGATATAGCTTGTGTATCTTCACTGAATGCTGCACCACATACATGATCTAAAGGTAAAATAACTTTAACACCTTTTGCTTCAGCTTTATTTAAGAAACTTTTTGCAGTTTCAATATATTCTTCTTCTAATAAGCTCTTACCAATGCTATGACCTTTAACTTTTAAGAATGTGTAAGCCATACCACCACCAATTACGATAGTATCACATGTATTAACTAAACTTTCTAATACTGTAATTTTAGAAGATACTTTAGATCCACCAATGATTGCTACAAATGGTTTTTCAGGATTACTTAATAAAGGAGCCATATATTTAACTTCTTTTTCAATTAAAAAACCTGCAAAGGAAGGTAAATATTTTGAAATACCTTCAGTTGAAGCATGAGCTCTATGAGCTGTACCAAAAGCATCATTTACAAATAAATCACCATAAGATGCTAAAGTTTTTGCAAACTCTGCATCATTGTCAGTTTCTTCATTATAATAACGACAGTTTTCTAATAATAAAACTTCACCTTTATTTAAAGAATCAACCATTTGTTTTACTTCGGTGCCAATAACATCAGAAGCTAATTTTACATCTTTTTCTAATAATTCACTAAAACGTTTAGCAATAGGAGCCATTGATAATTCTGGGTTTTTAACACCCTTTGGACGACCTCTATGACTCATTACAACAAGAGTTGCACCTTGTTCTAATAAATATTTTATTGTAGGTAGTGCTGCTTTTATTCTTGTATCATCGCTTACAACACCTTCTTTTATAGGAACGTTAAAATCAACACGAATTACAACTTTTTTATTATTTAAATTAGCATCTTTAATTGTATTTAATACCATAATATACTCCTTAAAAAAAAACCTGCCCTAGCATAATGACAGAGCAGGCTATCTCCTTGTTAGGGAAACTTTAATTATTTAACTAGTTTAAGAGCTAAATCAACAACACGTGTTGAATAACCCATTTCATTATCATACCAACTCATTAATTTAAACATTTTTGGACCCATTTGCATTGTTAATTGAGCATCGAAAATTGAAGAATAATCGTTTGCTACAATATCACGAGATACAATAGGATCTTCAGTATATTGTAAAATACCTTTTAATGGACCATCAGCAGCAGCTTTAACAGCAGCATTTACTTCTTCTACAGTTGTTTCTTTTTCTAAATCAACAACTAAGTCAACGATAGATCCTGTAGGAGTTGGAACACGCATTGCTAAACCGTTTAATTTTCCGTTTAATTCAGGAATAACTTTTGCAACAGCTTTAGCAGCACCTGTAGTTGTAGGAATAATTGAAACAGCACAAGATCTTCCACGACGTAAGTCTGAATGAGGTTGATCTAAGATTACTTGGTCATTTGTATATGAGTGAACAGTAGTCATCAAACCTTTTTCAATACCAAAAGAATCATTTAAAACTTTTGCTAATGGAGCTAAACAGTTTGTTGTACATGATGCGTTTGAAAAAGCTGTGTTATTTAAATCAATTTCATCATCATTTACACCACAAACGATAGTTTGGTCAATTTCGTCTTTAGCAGGAACTGTTAAAATAACTCTTTTTGCACCAGCTACAATATGGTCTTTATAACCACCTTTTGGGCCAGAAGCTGTTCTAAATACACCTGTTGATTCGATTACAACATCAACACCTAATTTACCCCAAGGTAAGTTTTTAGGATCACGTTCTTTATAAATACGAATTTCGTTACCATCAACACTAATTGATTCTTCACCAGCTTTTACTTCATGATCATATACACCGTATGTTGAATCATATTTTAGTAAATGAGCTAAAGTCTTAGGGTCTGTTAAGTCGTTAATACCGACGATTTCAATGCTTGGGTTTTTAGAAGCAACTTTAAATACGTTACGTCCAATTCTACCAAAACCGTTAATTGCAATTTTCATGGAAAATCCTCCAGATTTTATTGTTAGTTTATATCCTTGATAATACTAATTACAAAAGAAATGGTCAACGAACTAACACAAAAAAAACCTAAAAACCAAAAAACATAAGCTTTTTGCAACATCTTGCAACAAAAATACTATTTTATTAATATTTTATTTTATATATCTTCAATTAATTAAACACTTTTCACATATTTTTAATAAATATGTGCTATCTAATAAATTAACATAATCCAAAATAAATTAATAAGTATTTATTCTAACCAATCATAAAACTTAAAAAACTAAATTTACTATCTTTTTCAAATAAAAAATTAATTCTTTTTTTTATATCTTTCATAAATAATTTTTCCAGCTATGGGTAAGCTAAGATTTAATAAAAACCCTATGAGAAAGTGAAAATTTAAAAATAA
Organism: uncultured Spirochaetaceae bacterium; assembly: GCA_964589355.1. Lineage (GTDB taxonomy): Bacteria > Spirochaetota > Spirochaetia > Sphaerochaetales > Sphaerochaetaceae > Pleomorphochaeta. The sequence goes on along the minus strand of CAZPTG010000056.1, from coordinate 4,288 downwards.
ATTATTTAAAATACCATTGTTAAAAAAGTAAAATATTACAAATATTCCAACAGGAATATTAAGAAAAAGACTTACAATAAGACCTGGATTATAAAGTTTACGAGATTTTATACCTAATAAAATATGAGCAAAACCAGCAAAAAGACTAAAATAAGGAATCCATAAACCAAAAGATAAATTTTTTATAGAAAGTAATCCAAATAGAGGTAATATAACCCAAATTAATACTACATTAACAAAAAATATAAAATTTTTATCTAAGGCTCCTTTTTCATCTTCTATTTTAAAAATATGATAGTTAAAAAAATGTTTAAAACCACCAGGAAAAAGATATTCTTCACTTTCATGAATCATATAAAGTGGAGTTTGAATGATTATTAAAAAAGCTGGAAAATTATTTTCTCTTATGAAAATAAAACTAAATACACTTAAATATAATGATAAAATTAATCCAGTTTGCGCCCAGTTATCTTTTAACCACTTATAATAATCTCTCACTTTCATTTTTATCAATTCCTTTATTAAATAAAACCTTAAACAAAATACAAATTTTTTTATTGTTATAATTTATAAGTATTATAACAAATAAAGAATTATTGTTAATCAATTAAATTGATCAAAGCAACAATTCTTCATTATTCAATATTATCGAACGTTTAAAAAATAGCAATTAACTATATTATATATTATTATTTAAGGTTACTATAATTTTCTCAATTTTATGACCATCAATTTTATCTACTTTAAACATATTTCCATCAATTTCGATACTCTCGCCATCTTTAGGAATACGCCCAAAATTTTCAAAAACTAACCCTCCAATTGTTTCAAAATCCTCATCAACTAATTCAAGTTTTAAAGCACTATTAACATCTTCAATATTAGCTCTTGCATCTACTAAATAATTGTGATCATCTATTTTTCTAATTTCATCTTCTTCTTCATCAAATTCATCTTGTATCTCACCAACAATAACTTCTAAAATATCTTCAAGACAGACAATACCAGATACTCCACCATATTCATCTACAGCAACAGCAATATGTATTTTTTTTAACTTAAATTCTCTTAATAAATCATCAAGATGCTTACTATCAGGAACAAAAAAAGCTTCCCTCATAATATTTTTTACATCAAAATTTGATTTAATATCTTTTCTTAATAAATCTTTGGTATATAAAACACCAATAACATTGTCGTTATTCTCTTCAAAAACAGGATATCTAGAATAACCATCTCTTGAAATCACTTCATAGATATTTTCTAAAGAAATTTTACAATCTATAAAAGATACATCTATTCTAGGAACCATTACCTCCCTAACAGTCATATCATCTAATTCAGCAATTCCCTTAATCATTGTTTCTCGTTCGACCCGTTCGGCCTCTTGAATTATTTCAATTTTAGAATTTTCCTTATTTTTGAATAATTCACCAAATATCCCCAACTTATTTCTCCCTAATTTTATTTAAAATTTTTTCTTGTAACATTAACATAGGTTCTGTTTTATCATTTGATTTATGATCATATCCAAGAAGATGTAAAATGCCATGAATTAATATTCTATCAAGTTCTTGTTCAAATTCTACATTAAAATTAATACAATTTCTATCAATAGCATCTAAAGAAATCACCATATCACCTAAAACATTTAAATCATTATCATCGGGCCAGAAAGCAACATCATCAATATTATCACTTTGTACAAAAGATAATATATCTGTTGGCATATCTTTATCACGCCATAATTTATTTAGCTCTTGAATTTCATCATCACTAACAAAAGTTATTGAAAGCTCTACATTATTTTTATTAAAATAATCTAAAACTAAATTAACTTTTTTTTCAAGCAATATCTTAGGAGCTTTTTCTTCGTAATTTTCTTCATTATATTCAATATCTATTGTATTATTCATTTTTCAATCTACCTTTAATTATTAATAATTCTTTTACTATTAGTCAATTGCTATTCTTTATTATTTGTTTTTTCTACATTATTTTGATATTTAACCCTTGTATGTAGTTTTCCAACTAAAGACCTTTCTAAAGATTTTTCAATTATTTTTAATTCTGTCAAATCTAGGTGACTATCATTTAATTGACTTCTATCAAATTTTTGCCTAATTATATTTGAAATAAGCCTACCTACTTTTTGTGGACTTGTTCGCTTAGAGTTTGCTGCAGCCTCTACACTATCAGCTATCATTAGTATTGCACTTTCTTTTGATCTAGGCGGATTACCATTGTAAGAATAATCTAAAAACTCAACCTTCTTATTATAAGTTTTTTCACTATCTTTTACAGCTTCATTATAAAAATACTGAATAACATCATTTCCATGATGTTCACTTATTATATCTAGCAATTCTTTTGGCAGTCCTTCTTCTTTACACAAATCAACTCCTAATTTAACATGAGATCTTATAATTGAACCACTCATAGATGGAGTTAATTCATCATGTTTATTATAATTATCACCTTGATTTTCTGTAAAATATTCAGGGTGCTCTGTTTTTCCTAAATCATGATATAATGCTGCTACTTTACACATTTCAGCATTTGCACCTATAGCTAGTGCAGCATCATAAGCTAAATCTGAAACATTTACACTATGTGTATAAGTTCCTTGTGCTGTTGTTTTTAGTTTAGTTAATAACTTATTATCCAACCTAGCTAATTCTTCAAGCCTAAATATAGTTGGAATATTTAATTTATTATCTACAAATGGTAAAATAGATCTTTCAAAAATAAAACAAAATAATATATTCATTAAAACAATTACAATTGAATAATAAAAATCATCAAAAGGGTATCCTTTTATCGAATAAAGAATAAAAGTCATTAATATTGCTACAACACATCCTTTGAATATATTAAATATTTGAGAAATTCTATCCCCTTCATAATCCACAATAAATAAAAAACTTAATCCAATTACACTTAAATAAAAAAATGAAAAAAATGTATTTTTTGAAAATAATGTTGAATATAGTGAATATTGTATAACAAATAAAAATCCAAAGTTTCTATTATTTGTTATATTTTTCAAAAATAAAGTCCCAAATAAAACAGGTAAAAACGGTTCTAATACATTTAGATTAAATCTCGAAAAATAATAAGTAATTAGGAGTGAAAATAATAAAGAAATAATCATTAATATTAAATAGATATAAGTAAATTGAACTCTTCTAAATGTATAATTTGTTTTTGCAAAATACCAATATAGAGAAAAAATAGTAATTGCAATTATCAAAATTATTCTAGAAAAGATTTGAACATTTGAAAAAACCGCACTATTTAATTCAACTTGTTTTAATAATTCAATATCAGATTCTCTAATTATTTCATCTTTAGAAAAAACTTTTAATCCAGCTGGAACATAAACTGTTTCATCTTCAATATTATTTAAAACTCTATCTTTAGCATTCTCACTTTCTAATAAATCATAATGGACATTTGCTTTAAGTAAACCATCTATTGCTAAATATAATATATTTAATGGCAAAACATTATAAATAGAATTATCTTTAATATTATTGTTAATCATGTTCTCTATATTATTACTAGTAATCAAATCTTCTATCTTATAAGTATTAGAAATATTAACTTGATCAATTAAAAAACTATCACTTAAAAGACCTTTTAGAGATATTTTATTATAATTATTTTCAATAACTGATTTTAGTTCTTCTCTATCAAAATATCCAACTCTTATTATCTTTCGTCCAATCTCATATACCCATGTAGAAAACATTTTTTTTTGTTTATCATTTAATTTACTAAATGATTTATAAAATATATCCTTTTCACCTGGAGATAAAGAAACTAAAGAATCCAAAATTCCCTGAGTATAATTATCATTAACTCTCTCATTAAAAGTATTAATTCTATCTAAAGATTCATAAGTTGATGTAATATCATATGTAAAAATAGGATATATCTGTTTAATTGCTTGATTTATTTTTTCTTCAGTAGCTTTTTGATCTACATATTCAAATCCTCTTTTTACATATAAATCATCAGGAGCTAACTGCCTTGCTTTTATAGAATCGGAAGTAATATGAGAGCCTACTAAATTACCAGATACTATATATGGCATTATACCCATAATAAAAATTATTACTAATAAAGATAATGAAAACCAAATACTATCTTTTGTTTTAATCTCATTCTCTTTTATATCTAATTTAGTAAAAATTTGATTTTTTTTACTCATTGTTAAAATCCTTTGCATAAGCATTAATTATTCTTTGAACAATTTTAGCTCTAACAACATCTTTAGAAGAAA
>CAZPTG010000055.1:0-11938 GCA_964589355.1 uncultured Spirochaetaceae bacterium | reverse complement strand
AACAGTCTTCCTAATTTAACAATTAGCAAAGATTTTGTTAATCTAGCAAAAGAAATTGATGATCCTGCTACTAAAAAATATATAAAAGAGCAAGCAGTTAACGCAAAAGAATTAATTAATCAAATTGAAATGAGAAACAAAAACTTATTTAAATTGGGAATGATTTTAATAGAAAAACAAAGTGATTTTTTCTTTAAAGGCCCTTTATACATAAAACCATTAACCCAAAAAGATGTAGCTATTGAAATGGAAGTTCATGAAACTACCGTATCAAGACTAGCCTCTTCTAAATGGATTGATTGCGATTGGGGAATAATTTCAATAAAAAATTTATTTTCAAATGCTGTAAATTCTACTCAATCTAATTCAAAAGCTGCAATTAAAGAAAGAATTAAACAAATAATCAATGACTATGATGGCAAAAAAGCTCTCAGTGATCAAAAAATATCTGATAAACTTAATGATGAGGGAATAAAAATAGCACGTAGAACTGTAAGCAAATACAGAAAAGAACTTAATATTGATTCAACTTTTTTAAGAGGATAAATTTATTATAAAAACATTTATAAAAAAACTGGAAAACTATGTTCCCAGTTTTTTTTATATAATCATATTTTATTCTATATTTTCTTCAAAAGTAGGTCGAACCTTTTTATGATTTTTTACTTTTCCTTTTTCTCTTTTTGCAGCAGTTGAGATTTTATCTACAATTAACTCAATACCCTCATATAGTTCATAACAATCTAAACTTATGGTTTTTCGTGTACCCCAATTAAAGTGCATATGAGCATCTACTTGATAGCCTTGTCCAATTTTTTCTTTAGTCATTACAATTTCTAAATCTTGAATTGAACCATCAGCAAATTGAATTTTCTCTAATTTTTTATCTAAGAACTCTTTTGTTTCATCACTAGGATGATAATGTACACCTTTGTATTTTATATTCATTTATTACTTGCCTTTTATATTAATAAAAAGCTTCCTCCTATCACTAATTTTTTTAAAAAGCCCAACGGACTCTGCTGCTTATAATTATTATAAATAATTATTTTGAAAAAAATTATTTAGCGTGTATACCCTCTCTTTGTCACTTTTTTTTTATCAATTAATAAAGAAAAAATCCTTTATTAATTACCTTTATATATATAAACTAAACCCTAATGTAGTAAAAGTCAAATTAAAAAAAACACTCATTTTTTTAGTTTTAAATACGTTTAATAAACATTATTTCATTTTTTTCTTTTTTTTATTATATAGAAAAAACAATAACATTTAAAAAAATTACATCCATAATATACATATAAAAGAAATACTTTTTGTTATATAAAAACTTATCAAATAAAAAAATTTTACTTATATTTTATAAATAAATAAATGTCTACATTTGTTAATGTTCTTCTTTAAAAAAATAATTTTCTATGATATTCTATTAATCAAGTGGAGGTTTAAATATGACTAGCTGCACAATACTTGAATTATTAGATATTGATTTAAAAGAACACAACAAATTGCAACTCTCTTGTATCGCAGGAAGAAGTGGTTTAGCTAATAAAATATCTAGCAGTAAAATAAGTAGACCAGGATTACCATTATCAGGATTTTTTGAAGCTTTTGCTGGAGATGCTGTTCAAATCTTTGGTCATGGAGAGCAAAGCTATTTAGATATGCTTGAAGATAATAATGAATATACTAATATTGAAAGATTATTTTCTTATAACACCCCTTGTTGCATATTTACACACAATTATACCCCAACCGATAAATTTATAAAAATAGCAGAAGAAACTAGTACCCCTTTACTTAAAACCCCACTTGTCTCATCCGAATTTTCGAGACATATTTATCAAATGCTAGACGATTTATTTGCTCCTACTGAAACTATTCACGGAGTTTTTGTAGAAGTTTATGGAATAGGTGTTTTAATTACTGGTGACAGTGGTGTTGGTAAAAGTGAAACCGCTCTTGAATTAATTGAAAGAGGCCATCGCCTAATAAGTGATGATACTGTAAAACTTAGAAGTATAAATAGTTCATTCCTTGTAGGTAGTGGTGAAAATCCTATGCTAGCACACCATATGGAAATTAGAGGTATTGGAATTATTAACCTTGCTAATATTTTTGGTGTTGGCGCTATTAGAGATAAAAAACAAGTTCAATTAATTGTTCATCTTGAAGAATGGGAAGCTGAAAAAAATTACGATAGAGTTGGTGAAGATAACATGAAAGCTTCTTTCTTGGGTATTGATATTGCTAAACTTGAAATACCTGTAAAACCTGGGAGGAATATCCCAATAATTATTGAAACAGCTGCAAGAAATGAAAGATTAAAACAACTAGGTTATCACTCAGCAAAAGAATTTGATCAAAGTGTATTAAAATGGTTTGAAACAGAATCAGCAAAAAAAATGTATTATATAAATGAGGAGAATACCTTCTAAATGGTAAGTAAATTATTAACTGTAAGAAACAGAGCGGGCATTCATGCTCGTCCTGCTGCTATGATTGTAAAAGTTGCAAATAAATTTAAAAGTGAACTTTACATGGAAAAAGAAGATATAAAAATTAATGGAAAATCCATTATGGGAGTTATAACTTTAGGAGCAGGATTTAAAAGTGAAATAAAAATCTCATGCGAAGGCGTTGATGAGATAGAAATGGCTGATGCTTTAGAAAATCTATTTGAAAATAGATTTGAACAATGAATGATAGCTATTTAATATAGGAACAAGTACTTCAATTACTTGATTTATGCTAAGGAGGGGGGTTTTAATAGTATATTATTAAAACATAAATTTGATATGAAAAAACTGACAGATAGGCAAATACAAGTTGCACAATACATTAGAGATTATATGAGAGAATATCGCTATAGCCCTTCAGTTCGTGATATTAGCAATTACTTTAATTTTTCAGTTAAAGCGGCTCACGATCATGTTAGAGCTCTTGAAAGTAAAAATATCATAAAAACAACACAAGGTATTTCTCGTTCTATAGAAATCATTGATGCTAGATTTACCCCTTTTCAAGATATGCTAGAAATTCCAGTATATAGTACTAATGAATCTGGTAATTTGTCAAAAATTCCGGATTATAATGTATCTTGTTCAGTTTCTATGATTAGTTGTTCCCCTAGTGATGAATTCTTTGCAATTTTAGTTTCGGATGATTCAATGGATAATGCTGGAATATATTTTGGAGATTTAGCAATTATAAAAAAATGTAAAGTTGCAAATGATGGAGATATTGTTTTAGCTGATATTCCAGAAATAGGATTAACTCTTAAATACTATCATAGCGGTGAAGATAGAGTAACTCTATTACCTGCTAATAGTTCTTATCATCCAATTTATACGACTAAATTACAAATTGCTGGAACACTTAGCTTAATAACACGACAATACAGGAAAAATAGTGAGTAATATAAAATTATTTTTAGGGCCAGAAGTTGGTACTAAAAACGATAAGATTCAAGAAGCTTTAAAAAAGTTAAAAAATAAATATTCACAAGATATAGAATTAAAAAAATATTATAGCTTTGAACTAAATGAAGATGATATGTATGTTGAATTAAATAACCCAAGTTTATTTTCTTCACATACATTAATTGTTTTATATGCAATAGATCAATTAAATTCTCAACAAGCTAAAAACTTAATTGAATATATAGAAAGCCCAAGTGAAAACGCTACTTTAATACTAGAAAGTGAGCAATTTTCATTAAAAAGTCCTCTAACAAAATTATCAAAAATAATACCAAAGAATGATACTACTATATTTTATCCTTTAAATGAAAATGATTTAAAAAATTTTGTAATAAACTTTTTTAAAAAAAATAATCTAACTATTACAAACGAAGCAATTAATTTATTGTTAGAACTTGTAGATAATAATACACTAGAATTAAAAATTATATCCAATCAATTAGCTTTTTTCTTTAATGTAAATAAAAAAGAAGATAATAAAATTAATGAATTGGACATCCAAAAATATGTTCACCATAGTAAAAATGAAAACTCTTTTACTCTATTAGAAATGATTTTTAATTTAAAATTAAAAGAATCTATAGAAATAGCCCAAGTACTATTACAAAGAGATACTACCTTTATATATACATTAACAGGTGGTCTATTATGGGGTTTTAGAAGATTGTTAAGTGTGTTAGAAAATATCCAAAATGGATCTTCTTCATACCAAGCAATGCAAAATGCTTCAGTGATGGGACTAAAAAAAGCAGTTTATAGAAAAGATGAATTAACGTTATATAATAATGCAATTAATAATTTCAAAGTTAAAGAATGTAGAAATATTATAACTTTGCTTATAGATAGTGATGTAAAAATTCGAACTAGTTCAGCTGATATGTTACTCTTAGAAATTGAGAAATTATTATATAATATTATAATAAAAAAGGGCGAAAAAGCTATTTCATTAGACACACCTTCTTTAACTAATAAGTTATAGTGATAAGTTATTCTTTAATCTCGTTGCAATAGACAAAGGTATTTTGGCTTCTTTGGAAATTTCAATATCACTATGCTTTAATATTTCATCCACACTACCATATAATTGCATAAGTTTTTTTGATCTATCTCTACCAATACCTTTAATATCCTCTAGCAACCTAAAAGCAACTTCTTTACTTCTTAAATTCTGATTAGCATTAGTTGCAAATCTATGGCATTCATCTCGAACTGCAATTAAAGTTTGAAGAGCTATAGAATCTTCACTTAATCTAATAGGAGCTCTATCATCATTAAAGACAATCTCTTCGAATTCCTTTGCCAATCCGATAACAGGAATTTCACTTAGACCTAAATCATCTAAAATTTCACTTACAGCATTAACTTGCCCTTTGCCTCCATCAATTAAAATAAATGAAGGTTTTTCTAAATTATCATTTAATACTCTTGAATATCTGCGAGCGGTTGCTTCTCTCATTGCTTGATAATCGTCAATTTTTCCATCTAAACTTTTTATATTAAATCTTCTATAATTAGATTTATCAGGATTTCCATCTCTAAATGAGATTAAGGAGGCAACAGTATATTTCCCTGAGAGTTGGGCAATATCAAAACCTTCTATCAATGTAGGTAAAGTTTCTAAATCTAATACTTTCTGCAATTCTTCTAAAGCACTAGAATTATCTTTATTTTTTAATCTTTTCTCGACATCTCTAGAGGCATTTTCACTAGCCATTCTTAAAATTCTATAATGTTTCCCTTCATATGGGATATCAACATTTAACTTCACTTTTAACTCATCATTAAAAAATTTTTCAATATGTTCTTTATTAATATCATGAGAAATATATAACTGATTTGGAAGTTTTAAGCCATCTGAATAATATCTAATTAAGAAAGCGAGTAAAGAATCAGTCTCATCGCCTAATGTTGTCCCTCTATACAATGCTCTACCCATCAATGCACCATTTCTCATTTGCATAATACTAATAGTATATAAAGGACCTCTCATTTCAATTGATGCATAATCTCTTTTTTCTTTACTAAAATCAATTTCTTCTTGACTTGAATTTATTGTTAATAAATCTTTAAGGATATCTCTTTTTTCTGCAGCTTTTTCAAAATCTAAATTTTTTGAATAATTTAACATTTCTTTTTCAATTGTCTTTACTAACTTATCATTATTTTTTGATAATAATTTTTTAACTTCATTTATATATATAGAATAATCTTCTTTTGAAATTTTATTACAACAAGGAGCTTTACATCTTCCAATATGATAATAAAGACAAGGTGTTTTTCTTTTTTTTAAAGGTGTACCACATTTTCTTAAGGGATATAATTTTTCTATCAAATCAAGATAAGTTTGCAAACTTGATACACCAGGAAATGGACCATAATAAGATGAACCATCTTGGATTATCCGTCTAGTTTTATAAACTTTTGGAAAATCCTCATTTGTTATTCGGATTACTGGATAACTTTTACCATCTTTTAAATCAATATTATAATGAGGATTATATTTTTTTATAAGATTATTTTCTAAAACTAAAGCTTCATACTCGTTTCCAGTAATAATATATTCGATTTTTCGAATTTTTTTCACTAAAGCAGCAGTTTTAACATCTCTATTAGACAGAAAATAAGTTACAACTCTTTTTCTTAAATCTTTTGCCTTTCCTACATAAATTATCTTTTTATTTTTATCAAGCATGAGATATACCCCACTATTGTGAGGTAAAGATTTAGATTGTTCTTTTGGAGTTAATAATTCTTCACTAACTTTATCTCCATAAGATATTACTTCTGAATTTATCTCATCACTCATGTTATTTTATAATAATTTTCCTTCAAATATTTCTTTAGATCTACCTTTTAAAGGACATTCTTTACCCTCTAACATAGCTTTTAAAGCTTCTCTTTCTTTAGATGACAAAGATACTGAACCTAACTTATGATTTTTAAAAGCTTCAACTGCTATTGGACAAACTTTTTCAATCATATCCAAAATTACTTGAGCATATGCTCTAATTTCATATTGAGCATGATTATCTAATCTAAGTTCTAAAAAATGGAAAAGATTTCTTAAATCCATTTGCCAATACCATTGTGTATATAAAGATAAAGGTAAATCAATCCTTGAAAGTTCTCTTGCTATTCCCATATCCAATAATTGATTATAATTATCAAATATAATTTTTTTATCTTCTTCAAATTTTGCTAAAACTTTTTCAGCTGTTTGCTTATCTACACTTTCATTCTTTCTGCCTTGTTTATTATCAAGAGATTGGAAATTAATATGATCTAAATCAGGCCTATAGCATTCATCACTCATAACTGAATATCTTCCTGAAATTTCATTAACTCGTCCAGTTCTGTGTCTAATCCATTGTCTAGCAACAAAAATTGGCATTTTAACATGAAATGTAAAATTAACTTGTTCAAAAGGAGATGAGTGATCATTTCTAAGTAAATAATTAATTAAACCTTTATCTTCCCTATAACTTTTTGTACCATCACCATATGAAATTCTAGCAGATTGCACTATTCGAGAATCACTTCCACAATAATCAACTAATCTTATAAACCCTTTATCGAGTACTTTATACTCTTTATCTAGAATTTTTTCTGCTTCCTCTACTACACAATGAGCCATATTAATCTCCTATTTTATATCAAATGCATCTTTGATAGAGTCAATGAAATTGAAGCACAAGCAGCGGTTTCACTTCTCAATACTCTATTTCCTAAAGTATAAGATGTAAAACCTTTTTCAAGAAACACCTTTCTCTCTCTATCAGAAAACCCTCTCTCAGGGCCTATAGCAATTACTGTTTTTGTATTTTGAGGAGAATAAGTTCTCAAACTCTCTCCCTTAAGTACATTATCTAATAACACTTTATCATAACTTTTGTCAAACAAATTTTGAACTTCATCCAAGTTTTTTATTGTTATCACCTCACTAATTGAAGTATCACATGCTTGCATAGCCCCATCAATTAATACTTTTTTATATTCTTTTTTTACATAAAAGTTAGCTTTTTCATAAGATTTTTCACCTAAATCTGCATTAAATAAAACAATTTTCTCAACTCCAAGCGAAACAGCTTCTCTAAAAATTCGTTTCATACAAATAGGTCTAACATAAGATATTAATAAAATTAGTGGGTATAATTTTGAAGCATCTTTTACAGTATATTCAAAATTAAAAATAATATTTTTTTCTGTAATTTTATTGATAGTAGCAATTCCTTTACCACCATTAATAACACCAGCAGAAAAAGAATCCCCTTCTTTTAATTTTAATATTTTTTTAATATGTCTTGCTCTTTCGTCATTTATGTTTAAAAGATTTTTTTCTTCTAATTTATCAAATAGTATAATATTCATAACTTTATAAATGATACATAATTTTTAATTATAGAGCAATAAAATATATACAAAAAGCCATTAAGTTATTAAAACATAATGGCTAATAAGTTATATAGAGAATATTTAAATAACTTTCATCTCTTTCGCAATTTTAACAAAAGCAGTTATTGCTTTATCTAAATGCTCTTTAGTATGTATTGCAGATAATTGAACTCTTATTCTTGCCTTATTTAAAGGAACAACAGGATAACAAAAGCCAATCACATAAACGCCTTCTTCTAACAATTTTTCTGCCATTTTTAAAGCTTTAACTTCATCATAAAGCATAATTGGGACAATTGCTGTATCACCTTTTACTAAATCAAATCCTGCCTCTTCCATTTTTTCTCTAAAATATATAGCATTTTCCATTGTTTTTTCTCTAAAAGGATTTTTATTTTCAATTAAGTCTAAAACTTTTAAAGTACCTCCAGCTATTGCAGGAGCAAGTGTATTAGAAAACAAATAAGGTCTAGCATGTTGTCTAAATAAATCAATTAAACATTGTTTTCCTGAAATACAACCACCACTAGCACCGCCTAAAGCTTTTCCAAATGTTGTAGATATTAAATCTACTTCAACACCACAGTACTCAGGGGTTCCTCTTCCACTTTTGCCTATATATCCTGTTGCATGAGAATCATCAACCATTACAATTGCTTGATATTTATTTGCAAGATTTACAATTTCTTTTAAATTTGCAATATCCCCATCCATTGAAAAAACACCATCAGTTGCAATAAGTTTTCTCTTACAATCTTTTGCATCAATTAAACAGCTCTCTAAATCTTTCATATTAGAATGTTTATATCTAAATCTTTGAGCCTTCGATAATCTAACACCATCAATTATTGAAGCATGATTTAACTCATCACTAATAATAGCATCTTCTTTTTTTAATAAAGGCTCAAACAAGGCTCCATTTGCATCAAAACAAGAAGAAAATAAAATTGTATCATCTGTATGTAAAAAGGAGCTAACTTTTTTCTCTAAATCTTTATGTATTTGCTGAGTACCACATATAAATCTTACAGATGACAAACCATAACCCCAAATATCTAAAGCTTTTTTACTCTCTTCAATAACTTCTTTATTATCACTTAAGCCTAAATAATTATTTGAACAAAAGTTAATAACTTTTTTATTATCATTAACTTCAATTTCACCACCTTGAGGAGATTGTAAAATTCGCTCTTCTTTATTCAAACCTTTTTCTTTTAAACTATCTAAATATTCATTTATTTCACTTTCAAGATGCTTGATCATGTTTAATTCTCCTTGATATTTTAAATAACATTTCATCCACCATAGTTTCTAAATTATAGTATGGTTTATAACTCCATTGCTCTCTTGCTTCACTATCATCTAATTTGTTTGGCCAAGAATCAGCAATACTTTGTCTAATTGGATCTACATCATATTCTATCACAAATTCAGGAATATGCTTTTTTATTTCATTTGCAATTTGCTCTGGAGTAAAACTCATTGCTGTTATATTGTATGCATTTCTATGTTTTAGATTTGATGGATCTTCTTCCATCAAATCAACAATAGCTTTTATTGCATCATCAATATATAACATATCCATATAAGTATCAGCCTTAATAGGGCAAACATACTTTTTATCTCTAATTGCATGATAAAAAATTTCAATAGCATAATCACTTGTGCCACCACCTGGAGGTGTCAAATAACTAATTATACCTGGAAATCTAACACCTCTTGTATCTAGTCCATATTTACAATGATAATAATCACATAACAATTCCCCAGCTACTTTTGATATTCCATATATTGTACAAGGTCTTTGAATTGTAACTTGAGGAGTTAAATCTTTTGGTGTTGACTCACCAAAAGCTCCAATTGAAGATGGAGTAAAAACACTACAATTATAATTTTTAGCAACTTCTAATATTGTTGTTAAACCATTTATATTTATATCCCAAGCTAATGAAGGATTACTTTCTCCCTTAGCTGATAAAATAGCTGCAAGATGAAAAATTGTATCAATGTTGTGAGTCTCTACTATTTTTGTAATTTTCTCTTTATCTCTACAATCTGAAATATAAAATGGACCTGATTTAATTAAATCAGAATTAATATCATCTCTTATATCAACAAGTACTACCCTCTCATTTGAATACTGCTTTTTTAACACTAGTGCAAGCTCTGATCCTAGTTGTCCAAGTGCCCCTGTAATTAAGATATTTTTCATAAACTACCTCACAATTGTTTTATATATTAAACACATTTTTATTATATCAAACAATCAATGAATAGCAAGGTTCATTATATTAAATTTTTAATTATTATATTAAAATCTAACTTTAAACATTTACAAAAATACAAGGGAAAAAGAATCTCAAACAAATAATATAAATTATATTATGTAAGAGCTTATATAAATAGTTGCACTTTTTTAAAAATAAAAAAAAGAATAACTGATTGACAACTAAAGAAAATATTTGTTTTAAAAATCAACTACAATTATGAATTGTAAAAAAACTAAACTTTTAAATAACCCTAATTTTATTTCAAATGGGGGCTACATATTATTAATTTTATTTTGTACCTCTATCTTATATTCCCAAAATTCTAAATAGATTTGTTACTCGAGGCAAAACTTTATAAGGACAAGAATATTTATATAAAGTTCGCTCAATAAAACAAAGGTAAAATTATAATTATTGCTAATGTTATAAAAATTGCGATAAATACTTCGATAGTTAAATAATTAAATAAAGCATAATAAAGCTCATAATCTAAAAAAACTAAGGTTGCAGAAATAGATATCATTACTAAAACCAAATAAAGAATCAAATATTTCTAAAATAAAATTATTATATTTATTCTTAAATTTTTTGTACCTATCCATTTTTAAAAAGTGTTAAAAGGGAATACACAAAACCAAAAAATAAAGCCTACAATAATAGCACTAAAAAATACAATTATCATTAAATAAAAAGATGCTTCAAGAACTTTTTTCAAAAAATGCACCTATAAATTCATATAGATGCATCAATTTTTTTATCTATCACTTAATTCAATCGTATAAGCTAATCTATCTTTTCTCCACTTATCTACATCTAAAGAAGTTAATCTCCAACTCCAATTTGAGCAAGAACAAGTTGATGGAGTATTCATTCTACTATTAGTATCCATTTCTAAAATATCTTGCATAGGAATTATTGCCCATTTACTATTTGTAAAAAGCATATTCCTAATCATTTTCCAAACAATTTCTTCATTACTGCTTTCATAATAACGTCTGATTAAATCTTTTGTTCCATCATCTAATTTATTAAACCAGCCTCGAGTTGTATCATTATCATGAGTCCCTGTATAAACAACACTATTATAATTACAATGATGAGGTAAATATGCATTTTTTGAATCTAATTTCCCATTTTTAAAACCAAAAGCAAATTGCAATATTTTCATTCCAGGCAAATTATTTTTATCTCTTAATTGTTCTACTTCTTGAGTTATTACTCCTAAATCTTCAGCAATTACATCTAAGTTTTTTATTGATTTATATAAATGATCCAATAATAATTGTCCAGGAGCTTTAACCCATTTACCATTTAGAGCAGTTTTTTCACTTGATGGAACTTGCCAATATGATTCAATACCTCTAAAATGATCAATTCTAACAATATCACACATTTTCATAGTAGCCTTAATTCTTTTTGTCCACCATTCAAAATTTGTCTCAATATGTTTATCCCAATCATATATTGGATTTCCCCATAACTGGCCTTCATCACTAAAAGCATCTGGGGGCACACCTGCAGAAAATAATTGTTTATAATCTTCATCCATCTTAAATAATTCAACATTAGTCCATGCATCAACACTATCACCTGCAACAAAAATATGAATATCTCCAATTATTTTTATTCCTTTAGAATTTGCATAAGCCTTAACTTTTTGCCATTGATTAAAGAAAAAATATTGTATTGCCTTTACAATTTGAATACGCTCTTTATTATTTTTTATAATATTATTTAGAGCTGATTTTTTTCGCATCTTTAAATTTTCTGGCCAAGATAAAAACCATCTAGAAT
>CAZPTG010000054.1:0-12092 GCA_964589355.1 uncultured Spirochaetaceae bacterium | reverse complement strand
AAAATCTTTTTTAAAATCTTTATTATAATTATCTATTTTCCATAATTTTGCTTCAAAATCAAAAACATTAGGAATAATATAACTATCAATTTGTTTACGTTTTAAAAGAGTATCATGTCCTTGTTGATTTATACAAACATGCTTATATTTTTTATCTTTTGGTGGTAAATATTTTTCACTTATATTTTTTGCCTCTTCACATCCATATTTTAATTCAGTTTTTCTCTCCCAAAAAAAATCATGATGCTGTGCTAATACTTTTAACTTTTTTCTCTTAATTACATTATCTAAAGCTATTGCAACAGCTATATTCATAGCAACTGAGAATACATTTTGAGGTATAACTAAATCAATATTATTATTTTCAATAAATTCAGCTAAGATTTTTTCGCACTTTTGTACTTCAATATTTAATAAATTTTTATATTCATTTTCATCTTTAAATACTAATTTATTTTGAAATGAATATGAATAAAACTTTTTAGCAATTTCACTTAAATGATATAATGAATCATAAATGATCTCACCATCCATCTCACCTGCAATATAAAAAACTTTATGCCCCATTTTTTCAAAACAGACTCTCCATTTATCCATTTCTAAAGAAACACCATCTGTTCCTCCTGTTTTATAATGAACCATTAATATATTCATCTTTAAGTCTCCTAATTTTTAAAAATAGCAACTTGATAAGGCTCTAAAGTTTGGTTAAAGCTTATATTATCTAATAATAATTTATCTTTATATTTAGTATTTACATAATTATCACTAACATTAATTAAACAAATAACGCTCTCTCCATTATAAGATCTTTTTATACCTAAAATTCTATTATCTAAATTCTCAAGTATTTCTTGATCAGCTATTGGATTAAAACAGTTTGTCTTATTTCTTAATTTAAGTAATTTTTTATAACCTTCTAATATTTTATATCTTGTTGAAGCTTTATTAGATATATGATTTTCTAAAAGATTTATTTCGATTTTTTCACGATTGATTGACCTATTTGATTTATATAATTTAACACCTTCTATCCAATTTCTTGATCCAATAATACTGTGAATATAAATACCTGGTACACCTTTTAAGAAAAGAAGAATTGCTTGAGATGCTAAAAATCTTTTAACTTCTAAATCATTTTCAATATCTCCACTAATTTTTAATGCATCAAAAAAATTAACGTTCATTTCATATGGTGTTTTATAATTATTACTCTCAGTTTTATATGATACAAATCCACCTAATTCTTTAACTTTATTTGCCATTGTTGTAATTTCATCATCTTCAATTAAACCTTTTGCAGGCAATAAACCAATTCCATCATGACTAGCTAAAAAATTAAAAAAAGTTACTTCATTAGATAATAAAGTTAAAGAGTTAATCCATTTTTTAATAACAGAAGTATCTTTTTTCATAAAAGTATAAAGAGTTAATGGAGGAAGTGGAAAATTATATATTAAAGAAGCTTCATTATGACCATTACCAAAATATGATATATTTTCTTTATGAGGAACATTAGTTTCACTTATAATCTTTAAATCTATATTTGCAAGATCCACCATTAATCTAAACAATTGAATTATTAAATGGGTTTCTTTGTTATGAATGCAAGTTGTACCTAATTCTTTATAAATATATGCTATAGCATCTAATCTAATATATGTTGCACCTTTTTCAATATAAAAACAAAAAACATCAAGTATCTCCATTAAAAGATCAGGATTTTTATAATTTAAATCAATTTGATCACTTGAGAAAGTTGTCCATACATATTTTTCTCCCACTTTAGTATTTACTTTAGTTAATAGAGGTAAAGCTCTTGGACGAAAAACTTTAGAATAATCTAAATTTTTATCACATGTAATAAAATAATCTGTAAAGGGCTCTTCATTATTTAAATAATTTTTAAACCATTGGCTACTTTTTGATATATGATTTGCCACTAAATCAAACATTAAATTGTAATCTATGTTTAAGCTTTTAATATCTTCCCAAGTACCCAATTTTTTATTTACAGCTTTATAATCAACAATTGAAAAACCATCATCTGATGTATATGGAAAAAAAGGTAATATATGGATTGTATTAATAGATTTTTTTAAATACTTATGAACAAATTTATTCAAAGTTTTTAATGGTGCTTCATTTACTTCATTATTAAATAAACTATCACCATATGTTATTAATACAATTTCATTACTTTCTATAAAATTTTTATTTTTAACTTTACCTACTTTATTTAAATATTCAATTTTTTTTATTATTTGATTTAAATACTTATTTGCGACCTCTTTTGAATAAATTGAAGTCATTATCTCTAATATTTTTGAAATATCATATTGTCTCATTTTATTCTTTTACCCCGCCTTCTGCTTTATTTCCAGATAGGAAATTTTGAATCAACATAAATAATATAACAACAGGAATTGCAGTTAATAATGATGCTGCACTTATTCTATCCCATATTGCATTTTTTGATACAAACAACGCTTTAAGAGCGATAGGTAAAGTATGCATTTGAGAAAATGATTTTAAAAATACTGATGCAAATAAATATTCATTCCAAGCTATCATAAATGAATACACCCAAACAGTAGCTATTGCACTAAAACTAATTGGAATAATTATTTTAACAATAGTTTGAAATCGCGAATAGCCTTCAATAAATGCAGCTTCTTCAATAGAAAATGGTATAGATCTAAATGAATTTCCTAACATATATAAACATACTGGCAAAGTTTGAACCATATATATTATAACTAATGAAAGTGTAGTACCCCCTTGTGTTGCAGAAAGTCCAATTGCGCTAGATATTTTGTAAAGGGGAATTAATAGTAAAATACCACCAACCATATAGACAAATAATACTCCTCTTTGAATTAACTTTTGCCCTCTATATTTCATTCTTGCAATTGAATAAGCACCAAATATTGCTATTATTAGTGAACAAAGTGATGCTGTAAGGGAAAATCTGATTGAATTCCAAAAATATTTAAAAAATGGAAAAACATCAGAATTATCACTATATTTATCAATTATTGCACTTCTTTGTTCATCATTTAAATTAGGTGTTTCATCTAATAATTTTTTTACTGAATCTGGAATATCTATCTCAGCTTGTTCACCTATACCTAATATTTCAGAATAAGCACTCCAATTTACTTCAGTAGGAATTAATGAAGGATTTCCCCAATCCCAAGAATATTTTAATGATGTTGAAAGCATTTGAATAAAAGGAAAAATACTAAATAATACAATTAATAAAACTAATATTAATAAGCCTATATTTTTTAAAAATTTATGTTTATGTCCTACCATTTTAATACCTTCTTTACATATAAAATTATTAATACAACTAAGAGTGAAAATTGTATCACAACAAGAGCAGAACCTTGTCCTAAATCCATACTTCCTGTAAATGCTTTAAAATATGTATATACAGAAAGAACCTTAACATTGTCTGTTAATAAATATACTTCTTCAAATTTATTGAAATTCCAAATAAATCTTAATAAAACAATAGATCCCATTACAAAATATAATTCAGGTAAAGTGATTGAAATAAATTTTCTAATACCTCCACCTCCATCAATTTCAACAGCTTCATATAAAGTTTGATCTATACTTTGGAGTCTCGATAAAATCATTAAATAAGTAAAAGGAAAAGCTTTCCACATGCTAAAAATAATAGCTACCCAAATCGCATATTTTGGATCAGCAATTAAATTAAATCTATTATCAGCTAAATGAAATACATCAACCATTAAATGCATAAATATACCATTTACAGGGTCAAAAAAGAATTGCCAAGAATAAACTGTAGAAATAACAGGAGCAACATAAGGTAATAATACTAAAGATCTTACAATAGTTCTTGCTGGAAAATTTTTATTCATAACTAGGGCAACAATCAAGCCCATTATAGTTGTAAGAACTGTAGTTGCAATAACATAAAAAAAAGTAGTACCCACAGCTTTCCAAAATGTAATATCACTTAAAACATTTGTATAATTTTTTATTCCAATAAAAAATGCATCACCATTTAATTTAACATCAAAAAAACTTAAATAAATATTATAAAAAATTGGATAAATAATCAGTAAAGCAATAATAGTAACTGATGGTAATACTAATTTTAATCCTAAACGGGCATCTTTTTCCTCTAGAGTAAGTTTAGTATTTGACATTACCTACCTCCTAATAAGTAAGTTAATAATAGGAGAAGGTATTACCCTTCTCCATTAATAATTATTAAAAAAAGAATTAATCTATATTCTTTATTTCACTTAGTGCCCAGTTCATAGCAATATCTATATTCCAATTTTCTTGAGTATATTTGTATATCATTTGTGGAATAATTTGTTGAGCTGTTACTTTATCAGCTGCATCAATTTTAACTCCATCAACAACACCAAATGATTTAATATCTTGCATTCCCTCTACAATTTCAATGATTGCAGATTTACCATAGTTAGCTAAGACTTTATTATTCATAAATTCATCAGTATCAGCAATTCCTTTTATAACAGGATTCATTCCACCTGGTGCCATATGTAAGAAAGTTATATAAGAATTAGGTGCAAATAAGAATTCAATAAATTTCTTTGCTGCCTCAGTTTTAGCCATATCTTCTTGTTCAACAATACCTAAAGAAACAATTGTACCATAAGATGCTGTTTCGGTATTTGTAATTGAAGGAGCCATAGCTGTATGTTTTGCTAATTCAGGATCAAATTGAGTTCCAGCTAAATCTTTAAAGTTTTCATTTGTTAATGAGGAAGAAGCAACTTCTTGTAATGATAAATCATCCATAATATAAGTAGAATAGAAGAACATTGCCATTTTCCCTTGTAAGTAATAATCTCTAGCTCTCCAAGTTTGTGGACCTGGTGGATTATATTGTGCTAGACGGCCATAATATTCTATAGCTTCTTTCATCTCTGGTGTATCAAAAGTTAAATTACCATCTTTATCATAAAGAGTTGCACCATTTGATTGAGCGATTGGAGTAAAACATTGTTCACTAAAGTTTTCTGCTTTAGTACCAACTAAAATACCATAAGTGTTTTTACTAGGATTATAGAAATACTTTGCAGCTTTTTCTATATTTTCCCAAGTTGTTGGGGCTTCTAATCCAGCTTGATCAAACCAGTCTGCTCTATACCAAATACCTTGTAACCATCCATGAAACGGAATACCATAAGAATCACCATCTTCAGATTGATTTACTTTAATAGCACCATCAAAAAATTTATCTCGTCCTATGCTATTAATTACTTCACTATTTGCCTTTGCATCTATTAAATTATCTCCACCAAAAGATACAATAGTTGCAGCAGCACCTTCAACTACACTTGGCAATGTGTTTGAATTAGCAGCAGTAGCCATTTGTGATGTTAAATCATTTTCATCTACAGCTACTAAATTAACTTTAATATTCGGATTCATAACTTCAAAAGTATCAATTAATAATTGAATAGTTGATTGTCTATCAGTTTGTGTTTGAGTTGTCCAATACTCAATTTCAACAGGGCCTTTTGCTTCAACAGTTGCTGAAGTTGATTCAACTTGACCGTTAGCAAAAATAGAAGTTGTAGCAAATAATATTAAAGCAGTACAAATTCCAAATTTTACATATTTCATAAATTCCTCCTAATTATAATTTGTGCATATGTATTTAATTTATTTATAAAAATAAATTACTTTTTACTTGTTTTTATATATTAAACATCTATTTCAATGTATCACGCACAATAATTTTTGGTGTTATACTAACTTCATTACTAGTATCAAACAGAAATTCATGTTTTTTAGGGTTTAATTTATTTAATAAATAATTTACTGCAATTTGACACTTTAAATCTAATGATTGATCTAACGTTGTTATACCTAATAATGAAGCTATTTGCATATTATCAAATCCAATGATTCCAATATCATTAGGAATTGAATAGTTGTTTTTTATTAAATATCTATACCCTCCAGCAGCCATATCATCACAACCATAGAAAATAGCTTGAGGTGGATTCTCTAAATTTAACAATTGTTTTGTTGCTTGATATCCACCATCTGCAGATAAATCAGCACTTATGTGATATGATGCTTCATCATGTTCAATATTTTTTTGATCTAGGGCTGATTTAAATCCCATATATCTATCTCTTATATGTTCATCAAAAGGTTTCCAACTTACAAATGCAATTTTTTTATAGCCTCTTGAAATCATATATAAAGTTGCATCATTACAACCTATGAAATTATTATTATGTATAGAAAATTCACCTTCACACCTAGTTTGTAAAAGGACTAATGGTATATTATTGTTTTGAAAAAAAGTCTTAGATTTTTCATCTACTAATGCTGTACTTATAATTAAAGCATCAATTTTATTTAAATATTCGGGATGTTTATCAAAATAACTTTTGATATAGAGTCTCTTTTTTATATCAAATACTAACAATTGATAATTTGAATTTGAGAGTAAATCAATAATACATCCTATTAATGTAGAGGCAAATACTGATTTAGGATTTGATATAGTTAAACCTATAACAAAATTTTGTTTTTTTCTTTTATTGTCATTTAAAGAATACCCAATTTTATCTAGCTTTTTATAAATCATTTCTTTAGTATCATCTTTTACTAATTCAGGATGATTTAATACTCTAGATAATGTACTTGGGCTTATTTCAATTTGTTTTGAAATCTCTCTAATTGTTTTTTTCTTTGACATAATTCAATCATAGTAATGCAATTATTAAAAAGTCAACAAAATATAGATTTGTTTCATTTAAAATACATGAAACGTTTCATAAAATTTCATTAAAAACATTTTATTTTCATAAGTAATAAACAATTATATATATTAAGTTATATTTTTTTTAGAGAAAATATATTTTAAACTTAAGTGAAAATTGAAACATTTCATAAAAAAGGTATTTATAATTCATTATTTTTCAATAAATAATCTAATAAATTATCACAACCAAGTTTAACATCATCAAAAGTTAGTTGGAAATCATTAGTATACCATGGATCAGCAATATTTCTATCTACATTGGCAAAATCTAACAATAGATGGATTTTTTTATAATTTTTCTTATCAATTATTCTCTTTAAATTTTTAATATTATAATTATCCATACAAATTAAATAATCAAATTCATCAGCTTCTTTTTTTATAATTTGCTTAGCTCTATGATTAATTAACTTAACATTATTCTCTTTTAATATAGATTTAGTTCCATAATGTGGATAATGTGATATTTCTTCTCTTGAGGTAGCACTAGAGTCAATAATAAATTTATGAGAGATTGATTTTTTTTCTACTAAATGAGTAAAATAACTTTGTGCCATAGGACTTCTACAAATATTACCATGGCAGATAAACATTATTTTAAGCATTTGAAATACCTGATGGATTACTTAATACTAAATTCATAATCAAAGTTTTTTCTAAAGGCATCAAAACATAATCACCTTGATTTTTCATTAATACAAATTGAACTTCACCATCTTTTTTCTTTTTATCTCTTAATAATTTATTATAAAAATCTAACCATTCACCACGATTAATCCTATAATCAATTTCATAATTAAAAGAATTAAATAATTTAATCGAACTTTGAGCAAAGTTTTCATTAATTATTCCAAGCTCTAAACTAGCTTCAATAGATCTAACACAACCCCAAGCTACAGCCTCACCATGTGAAAACTTAGAAAATCTTCCACAAGATTCAAGAGCATGAGCAAAAGTATGACCTAAATTTAGAGCTTGTCTAATGCCATATTTTTCCTCTGGATCTTTTTCGATATAATCTTTTTTTACTTCTAAGCTCATTTTTAATAATGTAAATAACGTTGTCTCATCTCTTTGTAATATTTGGCTTTTACGTGAAATAATAAATTTAAGCAATAATTCATTCTTTGATAATAATGCATGCTTTAATACTTCTGCTAAACCATTAGCATATTCTCTTTCATTTAAGCTTTTTAATAAGGATGGACTTATCAAAACTTCTTTAGCCGGATAAAACGTTCCAACTAAATTCTTTGAACCCATAAAATCACAAGCAGTTTTTCCACCAAGTGTTGCATCAACCATACATAATAAAGAAGTTGGAACTAATAATAATTTACAACCTCTCATATATACTGAAGCAACAAATGCAGCTAAATCACATACAACTCCACCACCAAAGCCAATTATATAATCATTTCTTGATAAACCTTCATCAACACAGACTCTCAATATCTTCTCTATTGTAGCAATAGTTTTTGATTTTTCACCTGCTGCAATTACAACATTAGTTTTAGGTATTTTCTTAAATAGATGTGCAGTATTAGAATCTGCTACCCATAAAACTTTACCATCATAATTACATAATTTATTAGATAATTCATTTAAATCATTAATAAAACTTACTTGAGTAGACTTGCCACAAGATAATTTAACATTCATACATTCATTCATGGTTTTTAATATATCATAAAATATATTATATTGACTATTGCTTTTTATAAAAATAACACTTGAATATTTTACAATTTTAATAAAATATATACTCATGTTTAAATATTTCGATAACGCAGCAACAACTATCATTTCTAATAAAGCATTAGAAACTTATAATAATATCTCACTCAATTATTTTGCAAACCCTTCTGCAAACCATTCATTAGGAGCCTTATCTAAAAATAAATTAGAAGAATATAGAAATAAAATTGCTAATTTATTATATGTAAATCAATCTCATATTTATTTTACATCAGGAGGGACTGAATCTAACAGTATTATATTATCTTCATTATTATGGACTCAAAATCCTGGTGAAATAATTATCTCAAAAACAGAGCACTCTAGTATTATTAATTTTAAAAAAATCTTAAAAGAAAAAGGTTTTAAAATAATTGAAATTAATGCTCCAAAAGGTTTTGTTAATCCGAAAACTTTAGAGAAAAAAATTACAAAAAAAACTAGAATGATTGTAATTCAAAATGTTAATAATGTAGTTGGTTCAATAAATGATGTCGAACAATTAGTTAAAGTGGTAAGATTAAAAGAAAAAGAATTTAAAAGAAAAATATACTTTCATTGTGATGCAGTACAATCATTAGGTAAAATTGATTTGGATTTAAATAAATTAGATGTAGATAGTGCTTCTTTCTCAGCTCATAAATTTCATGGACCAAGAGGTATTGGATTTTTATATTCAAAAAATAATAATATACTTCCTCTATCTAAAGGTGGAGGCCAAGAAAGCGGAATAAGAGGAGGAACAGAAAATCTTCCTGCTATTGCAGCGATGTATATTGCTTTAGAAAATTCCATTAAAACCTCGAATGATAATGTAGTTGACCTTAATAAATATGTAAGAGAAAATTTAAAACCACAAATTCTATCTCCAAGTGAAAACTATTCCCCATTTATCATAAACTTTTCACTAAAGAGCTTCCCCTCAGAAGTATTTACTAGAATGTTAAATGATGAAGGTTTTATAGTTTCAGCAGGTTCAGCTTGTAGTAATAATGCAAAAAATATGGGAGATAATGTTTTAACTGCTATGAATTTTAGCCCAGATGTTGCAAAATCTAGCATCAGAATATCTTTTAATAAATTATCTAAAATGGAAGATACTCAGTTACTTGTTAAAAAAATAAACTCTTTGTATGATACACTGATAAGGTAGGAAATTGTGGAAACAAAATTATATTTAGTAAGATTAGGCGAAATTTCATTAAAAGGATTAAATCGTCCTTTTTTCGAAAAAAAATTAAAAAATAATATTAAATTAAAATTGAGACCTTACCATAATAGAGTCACAAAACAAAAAGGTAGACTTTATTTTGAAATAGATTCTCAATGTAGCGATGAACAATGTGATCTAGCTTTTTCAACTACTTTTGGTATTGTTGGTTTTGCTAAATGTGTTAAATGTAAAAAAGATATAAATATAATTAAAGAAAAAGCTAAAGAATTATTAAAACAATACCCTTTTTCTCAAAGCGGTACTTTTAAAGTTGATGCAAAAAGAAGTGATAAAACTTTTGATCTCTCATCTTATGATTTAAGCTGTGAACTTGCAAAGGTTGTTCATCAAGAATTTCCTAAATTAACAGTTGATTTAAAAAATCCAGATAACATTTTAAACATTGAAGTTAGAAATAAAGCATATATGTATACTAAAGAAAAAAAAGGTGCAAATGGCCTACCTGTTTCGACAGCTGGAAAAGGCATGTTATTGCTATCCGGTGGTATTGATTCACCAGTTGCAGGTTATAAAATGGGTGCTCGAGGATTAAAAATGGAATGTATCTATTTTCATGCTTATCCATATACATCTGATAAAGCTTTAGAAAAAGTTAAAATATTAGCTTCAAAAATAGCACCTTATCTTCAAGGTTCTAGGTTGCACGTTGTTAATTTTACAGAACAACAACTTTGGATTAAATCTCATTGTAATGAAAATGAAACAACCCTAATGTTTAGAGCTTGCATGATGAAAGTTGCAACAATGATTGCTAAAAAAAATGGAGGAACTTGCTTAGTTACAGGTGAAGCATTATCTCAAGTAGCAAGTCAAACTTTAGATTCTATGGCATTTACTGATACAACAACAGATATGCTAATTATTAGACCACTTGTCGGAATGAATAAAGAAGAGATTATGAAAACAGCAGATGAAATTGATACTTATAAAACTTCAATTTTACCATATGAAGATTGCTGTGTAATATTTTCTCCAAAACATCCTCTTACAAGACCAGATATTGAAATTGAGAGCGAAAATTATAAAAATATGCAAATAGATGATTTATTAGTAAAAGCTGTTGAGGAAAGTGTAATTTATGATTTTTATGCTAGTGGTAAAGAAGCTATAAAAGACAATTAAAAACTTGTAAATAATCCAATTCTATATTCAAATTTATTATTTGGTATATCATAAGTGTAATTAAATCCTGGATACAATTTTATCTCATTTAAACGCGTTTGTGTAATTGAAGTTGTAAATAATGAATATAGACTTATTATTTTATCACTAAAATTATAATTAACATAAGACTCAATATTATTAAAATATATTGGTATTCTTTCAAATGAACTTTGTATTTCTTTTTTAAATAATAAAATACTTAGATTAAGACTATTTGATTTTTCTTCAAAATTATATAAGTAACTAATTTTAAATGGCATATTTAGTACAACATTATCAAAATCCAGAAATGGAAATAAATATGGTATATAAACTTTTGCACTAATATTATTATTTAGCAAAAAACTTTGATCAGTTGAATCATACATAGTCTGAGCTAAATAGTTTATTGAATAAGAAAAATAATTTTCCTTATTCGGCCCTAAATTTGTAGAAAAATTATAACCAAATTCAAAATCTGAAAGATAATAATCAAAATCAATAGTTTTAATTTTTGATTTAAATAATAAAAAACGATCATTTATTAAATCATAAACTTTAGAATATTGATATTCTAAGTTTAAAAGAGATGTATTTATTAAATCTGAATATGATACTTTATAATCAATTTTAAAACTTTTAGCTTTATAATTTGTAACATTTGAAAAAGTTAGAATCATATTTGAATTAAAATTATCATATAAATTTACATTGTATAAAAATTTGGTATTTAAAGATTCAGTGGGATCCATACTTTCAAAGTAAATATGAGCAACTATTTTATCAAAACTATCATTTGGTAATACAAAAGGGAAAAAAGATCCATCTAATACATATTTGAATTTATTATATTTTTTCACATTTGAAATATCTATTTCATATAAATTATCTAAATTATCATATATTTTATCAACTTTCACTTTAAGAGGTTTTTCAATAAAATTAAATTGCGATATTTTTGCATGTCTTAATTCATTTTTTTCACTCAATTTTGCTATATAATAAACATCATTATCAAATAGTATTGGATTATATACACCACCTAGAGTATCAAAATAATTTATATAAGCTTTAGTTGAAACTAAATCAATATAGGACAAACGTGGTAGTTGATTATTATCAATTGTAGATAAAACAATTTTATTATATGAGATAGAAAAGTCTACTATTTCAATATTT
>CAZPTG010000053.1:0-12131 GCA_964589355.1 uncultured Spirochaetaceae bacterium | reverse complement strand
TGAAGAAAAAACTGTTGTAAAAAAAGATTCAACTGATGAAAATAAAAAAAACAATAAAGCAGTTGAAGAAAAAAACAATCATAAAGAATCTTATCAAGCAAACAATAATAGAAGAAATAATAATAACAACAACAATAGAAACAATAATAATCGAAATAACAATAACAATAATAATAATAATAGAAGAAATAATAATAATAGAAACAACAATAAGAATAATAAAAAATATCATGAAGAAAGAATTGAGGAAGTTAATTTAGAAACAAATCCTACTGCTGAAAAATTATTAATTAATGATTTATATTATATGAGTTTTGATATTTTAAGAGAAAAAGGTGTCGAACTTGGTTTAAACAGAGAAAATATATATGACTATAAACGTCAAGAAATTATTACTGAAATCTTGAGATCCCATTGCCAAAAAAAAGGTGCTTTAGTTGTAGAGGGAACTCTTGAAGTCCTTCCTGATGGTTATGGATTTTTACGTAGTAGTAGCAATAGTTATATCTCAGGACCAGAAGATATATATATATCAGCAAATTTGGTTCGTCATAATTCATTGAAAACTGGTGATTTAGTTTATGGACAAGTTAAAACACCTAGAGATAGTGAAAGATTTTATGGATTGCATAGAGTTTTAAAAATAAATAATGATGAATTAATTAAAGCTAAAAAAAGGCTTCCTTTTGATAGCTTAGTACCTAGATTCCCTGATGAGAGAATGCGATTAGAGAATTCAAGTGAAGATATTTCAACTAGATTAATTGATATGTTTTGTCCAATAGGTAAAGGACAACGTTCTTTAATTGTTGCTCCTCCAAGAACTGGAAAAACTGTATTAATGCAAAAAATAGCAAATGCTATTAGTGAAAATCATCCTGAAATTGAATTAATTGTTTTATTAGTTGATGAAAGACCTGAAGAAGTAACAGATATGCGTGATCACGTTAAAGGTGAAGTTATAGCCTCTACTTTTGATGAACAAGCTACAAGGCATGTGCAAGTTGCTGAAATGGCAATTGAAAAAGCAAAGCGTATGGTTGAAGTAGATAAAGATGTTGTAATTTTATTAGATTCTATTACACGTTTAGCTCGTGCCTATAACCAAACTGTTCCAGCTAGTGGAAAAATTTTAAGTGGTGGTGTTGATTCAAATGCATTGCATAAGCCAAAAAGATTTTTTGGTGCTGCTAGAAATATGGAAGGTGGTGGAAGTTTAACAATTGTTGCAACAGCTTTAATAGAAACAGGTTCTAGAATGGATGAAGTAATTTTTGAAGAATTTAAAGGCACTGGTAATAATGAAATTGTTTTAGATCGAAGATTGTCAGATAGAAGAATATTCCCTGCTATTAATTTGAAGAAATCTGGTACAAGAAGAGATGATTTATTGATACCAAATGATGAAGCTTCACGCATTTGGATAATAAGAAATGCAATAAATGATATGGATGAGGTGGATCAGACCCCTTTCCTTATTGACAAAATGAAAAAAGCAAAGAATAATGAAGCGTTCTTTAAATCTATAAACACTACTATTGCAAAATAGAAATTTGAAATTTGTTTGCTGTCAAGAGTTTTTCGTATCAGCAAATATAAGATATATATGGAGGCATCTTATGAAAGATAAAATTCATCCTAAATATGAATTAAAAGAAATTCATTGTTCTTGTGGAAATGTTTTTAAAACAAAAACAACTGCAAAAAACCTAGAAGTAGAAATTTGTTCTGCTTGTCACCCTTTCTACACAGGTAATCAAAAACTTGTTGATACAACTGGTCGTGTAGAACGCTTTAAGAAAAGATATGGTATGTCAAAATAAATACCATTCAGCCACTGAGTTTAATCTCAGTGGTTTTTATTTGTCTTAAAAATTGATATAAAAGTTTATTAAAGGTTTGAAATAATAATCAAATTATAAAATTAAAAATTAATTTTGAAAACAAATTTATATAATATAATAGTTGTAGATAATATAATAAAACAAAATAATGCATTTGTTTTGATTTGTATGGCTAATTTTGACTATTTTTTTTTGTTGCAATATAGCATTAGATAGCTTAAACTAGAACAAAAGGGCCTTTTATGAATAATATCATTGCTAAACATAAACAATATTTTGAGAAAAAAGAACCTCAAGTTATAGCAAAAGCTCCAATAGTTTGTACTTTATTTGGTGCCTTTGCTGATTCTTGTCAGGGTTTTTCTTTGTTGTGTTGTGGTATTAATTCTGTAAAAATTGCTATATCAAAAAGAAAAGATAATTTAATTAAAGTTCATAAAGCTGATGGAAGCGATAGGAAGCGCTTTGCAATTAATGCTTTAAGATTTAGAAAAGAAGATAGATGGGCAAATTATGTAAAAGCTGTAATAGCTGTTTTGATTAAAGAAGGGCATTCTTTAGTAGGAATGGATATTACTCTAGATGGTGATGGGTTGAATAGTGATAACACATCATTAAGTACTAGTTTAGCTATTGCAACTTGCTTAGCACTTAATAGCTTGTTTGACTTAAAATTAATTCAACAAGATTTTGTAAGAGTTGTTCATCAGGCAAATACTTCTTTTAACAATGAAACTTGTAGAATTAGTGATTTAATGACATTGTTAAATGGGAAAGAAAATGAAGTAGTATTCTTTGATCATCAGCATAGTACTTATCAATTTGTGAATTATCCATTTATAAAGAATAAATCGAATTTTTATTCAATAGTTGTGGATAGTAAAATTCCATCTCAAGCAATGCGTGAAGAGAATGTTTATGCTCATAAATTAACTCAAGTTGCTTTAGATAATTTATATTTACTTTATAAAGATACACCACGAAGAGAAATTCCAGAGAAAGATGTAGCATCAAGAATTATACCGATTGAAGAAAAATATAGAAATGTAAGTGTTTTTGTTTTAAGAGAGTCTAGATTTTCTCAAGAAGCTAAAAATATGCTTGAACAAAATCAGGCTGTACTATATGGTAGGGTTATGAACAGATCAGAGGTTGACTTGAGGGATAAACTCGAGATAACCTGTCCGGAAATTGATTGGTTGGTTAAAAGAGCAACAGAGATTGATGGATGTAAGGGAGCTCATCTTGTTTTTGATGGCAATAGTGGCTCAATTATGTTATTAATTAATGAAAACTTTATTAACCATTATCAAGAAAAGATGGAGGAATATGGACATATTTTTGGTTTTGAACCTACTTGGACAGAATTTGCACCAACTAATAAAGCTGAGATAATGTTCAAACAATAATAAATGAGAATATTGCTAACAAATGATGATGGCTTTAATAGTGAAGGTATTATAATATTAGAAGAGGTATTAAAATCTTATGGACATAAGATTAGTGTTTGTGCGCCTTCTAATCAAAGAAGTGCTTCTTCTCATGCTGTTAGTTTAACAAAGTCTATTCATATGTATTCTTATTTAAAAGATCATTATCATTGTTCAGGAACTCCAGCTGATTGTTTGTTGTATGGTTTTCGAAGTGGTTTATTTGATATTAATGAATTTGATTTAGTTATTAGTGGTATTAATCACGGATTAAATGTTTCAAGTGATATTTTATATTCAGGCACAGTAAGTGCAGCAAAAGAAGCTGTTATGATTGGCTTAAAAGCAATGGCCATATCTTTAGAATCTCCTAGTAATATTAATGAAGCTTATAATTTTAAAAAGGCTGCAATATTTTTAGCAAATCATTTAGATGATTTTTATCCATTATGTACTAAAAATACTATTGTTAATGTAAATGTGCCTCATAATAATGTTGAAAATAAATGGAAATCAGGAAGTATTGGGGTTTTAGATTATAAAGATGCTGCAGAAATTAGAAAAGGTGCATTAAAAGAATTTAAAAATCTTGAATATGAAAAAATTACATTAGGGTTAAATCCATTAGTCGATAGACCTAGTTTAGTTGATTTAACTTATTCAGAAATAACAGATTATGAATTAATAAATAATAATATAATATCTATATCCGTTTTAGATGTTTTGCCTAGACTTTCTAGTTTGCAAATTAAACTTCAAGAATTAGAAGGGAGGTCTTAATGAAAAATTGGGAATCCCGTTGTAAGCGTTGTGGTTTATGTTGTCATGAAAAAGTAATAGTAGATAATTCTTTATATATTGATTTAGATTCATATTGTGAACATTATGATCCTAAAACTAAAACATGCAAAATATATGCAAAAAGATTTATTGATAGTGTTAGATGTGAAAAAATAACTTTAAAAAAAGCAATGTTTGCTTCATATTTACCTCCTACTTGCGGTTATGTTGAATGGGCAAAGTTAAAACATATTAGATTTTCTTCAATTAGGATGCTAAGACTCATTCATAGTAAGCAACCTCCTAGTGATGATGATGCAGAAAATGAAATTTATCAATATTTTGTTTGATAAAGAATTATAATTTCAAATTTGATTTTATAAAAAATTTTTGTATATTTTAACTAGAGGATAATAATATGGATAGCAAATTTGTTTATCTAGATAATAATGCTACTACTCAGGTTGCTCCTGAAGTTTGGCAGATTATGAGTGAATCTCAACAGTTATTTGGAAATGCTTCAAGCATGCATGGCTTTGGTAGAGCTTCAGCAATGGCAATTTCTAAAGCTAGAGGTCAGGTTGCATCAATAATAGATGCAAAAAGAGAAGAAATATATTTCACAAGTGGTGCTACAGAATCAAATAATATTGTTTTTAATATAGCTACTAATATAATTGATAAAAATAATGGAAAAGGTAGAATACTAACCTCAACAATAGAACATCCTTCTATTATTGAGAGTGTAAAATATCTAAAAACAAAAGGTTATAAAATAGACTTAATCGATGTAGATTCTACAAATCGATTAGATATTGATGATTTTAAAAGAAAAATAGATAATGATGTAGTTCTCGTAAGTGTTATGAGTGCTAATAATGAAACCGGTACGGTTCAACCAATTGAAGAAATATCTAAAATAGCTCATGAATACGGAGCGTTATTTCATACAGACGCAACTCAATCAATTGGGAAAATAGATATTTCTATGGAAAAAATGAAAATTGATTATTTAAGTTTATCGGCTCATAAATTTTATGGACCAAAAGGTATTGGAGCCTTAGCTGCTAAAAAAGGTGTCCCATTAAATAATCTTTTTCATGGAGGACATCAAGAGCAAGGCTTTAGACCAGGAACATATAATAATTTTTCTATAATTGGATTAGGGAAAGCTAGTGAGTTAGCTGAAAAAGATTTATTAAAAGAAAGAGATCTTTTGTGGAAAATGAGAGAAGCTTTAAGAATAGGAATATTAGAAAAAATTGATGACGTTGTTGTTAATGGAAATCAAAAATATTGTTTGCCTGGGACTTTAAATGTATCTTTCCCTAGAGCTGAAGGTGAGTCAATATTATTATATTTAGACATGGAAGGAATTGCTGTTTCAACAGGTTCAGCTTGTGCAACAGGAAGTTTAGAGCCTTCTTATGTATTATTAGCTGGTGGCTTAGATATTGAAATAGCACATGGATCAATAAGATTTAGTTTTGGTCGATTTAATACTATGGAAGATGTAGATTATGTATTAGAAAAATTGCCACCAATTATTTCGAGAATTAGGGAGATGAGTACAAGATGAGTAGTTTTTTAGAACAATGGGTATATACAGATACAGTTAAAGATCATTTCATGAATCCAAAAAACATTTGGAAGAAAGATGAAAATTTTAATCCTGATGGAGTTGGTGAAGTGGGCTCAATGGCTTGTGGAGACCAAATGAAAATTGGTATTAAAGTTGAAAATGACAAAATTATTGATATTAGATGGTTAACATATGGTTGTGCTTCTGCAATAGCAAGTACTTCAGCTATGAGTGAATTAGTTAAAGGAATGGACTTAGAATCTGCATACAATGTTACTCCTAAAATGATTACAGATGAATTAGGTGGATTGCCTGAACATAAATTTCATTGTTCTGTTTTAGGTGATAAAGCTTTAAGAGCTGCTATTGATGATTATTTAGAAAAAAATAATCTTATAAATAATTATAAACATAAAGTAGCAAAAGTTGTTTGTGATTGTAATAATGTAACAGACCAAACTATTGAGGAGCTTGTTAAAACAGATAAAGCAAAAACATTAGATGAACTACAAAAGATAACTAATTATGGTACTAAATGTGGTAAGTGTAAGGATAATGTTAAAGAGCTTTTTGAAGAGTTTAAACATATTTATGGTAAATAAATTAATAAAAAAAATGCTAGGTATAAAGCCTAGCATTTTTTTATTTTACATCAAATTCACTACCACCAATAAATTCTCTAATTAAAGAGTCTTTAGGAACCATGTTATCTGAAATAGGATGAACTCTAGATAAGAAAGCTAATAACCTCCTAGCAATTGAAAATGCAATAGAAGAAGATGGTTCAACAGTTTTTAAAAGAGGTTCAACAAAAGGTTTTATGGCACCTAATTCATATTCTAATGCAGAATTAAGCATAGTATCTGCATTATTTTGATATGGGAATATATGTTTATTTTCTCCTGCTTGAACACTGTCCCACATACTTAAAGTTTTAGTAGCACTGATTCCTCTTGTCATATTGTCTCGAGTTATTCTTCTTAATATTCTATTATCAGTTGTACTAATTCTATTATGATCATCAAGGTTAAGTTGGGTTAAAGCTGAAATATATATTTTATATATAGATTTATTATCGATATTTGGGAGTAATTTAGGATTTAATCCATGAATTCCTTCAATTAAAAAGATTGTATCTTTTTTTAATTTTACTGTGTTACCAAAATATTCTCTTTTATTCTTTTTAAAATTGAAAGTAGGTAATTCAATTTCTTTATTATTAAATAAATCCTTTACATTTTGTTGAAATAGATTAGTATCTAAAGCTTCTAAACATTCAAAATCTAATTTACCCTTTTCATCTAATGGAATATCCTTTTTTAAATGGTAATAATTATCAAGAGATATTAAAATCGGTTCTTTCCCTAACAATTTTAATTGTATTCCTAATTTGTGAGTAAATGTTGTTTTTCCTGATGATGAAGGCCCTGCAATAAATACAATTTTTGCATTTTTTTTCTCACATATAGAATCAGCAATATTAGCAATTTTTTTATGTAATAAAGTTTCAGCTAATCTAATATATTCTTCAATATTATTGTTAATACAATTCATATTTAATTTTCCAAGTGATTGGAATTGTAATCTTTCATTCCATTTCTTGTATTCGATAAAAACTTTGTATAATAATGGGTTGTCTTTAAAGTTTTGAAGGACAGTGAAATCACTTGATCTAGGATATCTTAGTAACATTCCAAAGTTATCATATTTTTTTAATTCCCATAGACTTAATAGTTTTGATTTATTAACTAAAGGTTCATAACTTTTATCCATATAGCCATTAATATCATAAATTTCTATTGTTGGCTCATGTTGGTATTTAATTAAATCTACAGTTTCAAGAGCTCCTCTATTTGAAAAGTATGATAAACCTTCATTATATGAAATTCTTTTATAATTTATTGATAAATTATCATTAACAATTTCTTTCATAGTTTTTTCTAATAAAAAAACTTCATTTTCTGATAGTTTTTTTGAATCAGAATAATGAAAATAATATCCATCTCCTAAGCTATGACCTATCATTAATTGTCTATTTGGAAATATTAACCAAGAAGCATAACACAATAAAAAACAAATACTGTGTCTATAAACTCTTTTCCCTAAATCAGAAAATAATTTTATTGGGGTTATCGATGCATCATAGGTTAGTGTGTATGATAAAGGTAATAATTCAAAATTAACTTGGGCGGCAACAATTGGATTTTTATTATAGTCTTTTTCAGTTTCTATATTGAGTTTATTCAATATTTCTTCGACACTAATTCCACAAGGAACTTCAATAGTTGTATTATTATGTTTAATTTTTATTATTTTATTCATATTATATATATTATAACGGATTAAGTATAAGTCAAAGAGAATCTAGATAAATTATTTTATTGCTGGATAATATTGCGATAATTTAAAAAAAAGGTATAATAAATATATTGATGGAAAAGAAAAATGACAAAGGATATCCTTATAGAGATAGGAAAATCTTATTAATAGATTTATCAAATGATGAATATAGATTCATTCAATTATCTCAAGATATATGTAAAAATTATCATGGAGGAAGAGCTTTAGCTTATAAGCTTTGGGATGATTATGCTGATTTAACATCAATAAATAAAGAATGTTTGTATGTTGGAGCTCCTATAATTATTTCTTTAGGGGCTAGTTCAGATTTAGAAAATGAGAATATTATTGGTTCAACAATACTAACATATTCATTATCATTAAATTCAATTGTATCGTCTAATTTTAATTCAATAAAATTTGTTAAATCGTTAGCGGCATTAGATATAAGTGCAATAGTAATTAAAGGTAGAGCTCGACGTTTATCAAAAATTGAAATATTTAATAATATTATTAACATAGAGTTATGTGAAAATTTACATAATATAAATACTTTTGAAATATCTCAAGAGTTTGATAATGCGTCAAGCTTAATTTCTATTGGGAAATCAGGAGAATCTAGATTAGATTATTCCTCGATAAATATTGATAACATTAATGTTGGTAGATTTGGATTTGGAGCTTCTTTTGGTGAAAAGAATATTAAGTTAGTAGCTTTTTTTGTAAAAAATAGTAATTATAGAAATTCCTATTATGAAAAAGAATATAAAGAAGTTTCAAGTTTTTTTAATGAAAAATCTGATGTAAATTATTTGGAATACGCAAATAAATTTGGTTGGGCTGCTATTGAAGGCTTTAAGTATAGATATGATCCAAGGTTATGGGGCCTTGGAGGTGAGCTTGTAAAAGATTGCAAAAATGATTGGTTGATAAATTTAGCTTTAGGTGCAAATTTAGGAATTTATGATTGTAAAAAAACACAAATGATACAAAAATATTGTTTAGATTATGCACTTGATCCATTTTCATTTAGTGTTTATTTGTTGTGGTTGTTTAATGCAGATGAAGAAAATATTATAGATCTTAAAGTTGATAAAAATTTACCTAAATTTGAAAAAATCTTATATATTATTGAATTTTTGTGTGATAATAAGTCCTCGTTTTCTGAAATAAATGAAAATGTAAGTAAACTTGGAGAAAAATTTAATCATAGAAAATATGATTTTAGCGTATATAATAAAGAAATTCTCCCTTTTGATTTAAGAGGAATGAGTGGTTTTTCTTTATCATTAATATATGATGATGATACCTTTGTACCTTGGGAAATGTTTAAAAAGTTTAATAAAAGGAATAGTTCATCAGCTTTATTTCATTCTCAAATTTATAGAGAAATTTGTGAGTCTTTAGGTGTTAGTTGGAAAGAGGTTCTTTTTTTAGTAAATCATAATTGTAGTTTTAGAAATAATAATAATAAATTCCTTAAAATATTAACAAAATTGTTTTCTGTTTGTGAGGGCTATAAAATTAGTGAAGAAGATTTACTTAATTTTGGAAAAAGAAGTTTGTTTTATCGTAAAGAAGTTGAATCAAAAATAAATGATAATATTAATTTTTCAACAAAAAATATCCCCTCATATTTTTTTACTAATAGTAAAAGTAATTTTAAAGAAAAAAATGTGCTATCTATAGCTGAAGAAGTTGAGAAATATTCAATATTATTTGAACACGAAAAAGAAAAATTAGGTATTAAGATTTAATAAATTTAAATTAGTATATAAATCTTTTATTGTTATCTTGTTTTCTTCAATTATTGCATAACTACTATTAAAATGTCCTCTAGGTCTACTTAAACTGCCAGGATTTAAATTTATTATTTTATTTTCATCTATAAAAAGTTTTGCAATGTGTGTATGTCCTGTAATAAATATATCTGATGAATCTAATTTTATTGGAGATGTCTTTGGAGATCTATATAAATCTCCATGAGTTATTACAATTTTTTTATTATAAAATTTTACATCACGTATTCTAGGTGGAATATTTATATTACATAATGAAAAATCATATGCATTGTCACAATTGCCTTTAACTATAAATAGATCATTATTTACACTAGCTAAAAGATTCGCAAAATTTTGGCTATTAGGAGTTAAATCTCCACATATTATTATAGGAGAATCTTTTGCAATTTCTAATAATTTATTGAATGAATTGTAATCTCCATGAATATCAGAGCATACAAATATTTTATTTGTTTCCATAACGTATAGCTTTCCTAAGTTGCTTAAGAGTCTAATGAGAGTTTTTCTAAAATAGCTAATTAATTAATTATTTTATACTAACTAAAGTCAAAATTGTATTTCTTAGAATCATATAATAAAAGAGTCTTAAGCTAAAAGTAATAGGTGAATATTGAATTATAAATCAAGTGTTGTCAATAAAATTGGTTTTATATGTAAAAAAAAATTTTTTTTATGCTATAATTTACTTATATGTACAAACTTTTAATTTGCATTAATAAATACTGTTCAATATAATAAAATGAAGAGTATAATATAGATTTGGTATTAATGAATATTTTTATCTTTATTATATAAGGAGACCTTTATGAAAAGAGAAAAATTGATTTGCAAAGATTTGCATGTTTTATATTATCATGTTTGGGAGCCAAAAGATAAAATTGAGGCTGTTATTCACATCCAACATGGAATGGCTGAGCATAGTGCTCGCTATGATGATTTTGCCAAGTATTTAAATTCAAAAAATATTAAAGTATATGCACAAGATCATAGAGGACACGGTTACACGGGGGAAAAAGAGGTATTAGGTTTTTTCTCTGAAGTAAATGGGTGGGAAAATGTTATTAGCGATGCAGAGGAATTATCAAAAAAAATAAAGCATGATAATCCAAATGTTCCTCTTTTTTTAATGGGGCATTCAATGGGATCTTTTATTGCGAGAGTATTAACATCAAGAAATCCTAATTTTTATAATGCAACCATTGTTATGGGTACTGGTGCAAATCCCGGTTTAGTTGGGATTATTGGTAAAAAAATGGCAAAAAATAGAGTTAAAAGATATGGTGCTCATTTTATTGACCAAAAATTAAATGATATGACATTCTCTTCATATAATAAAAAGTTTGATCCAAAAGGTGATGAGTTTCAGTGGTTGAGTAGGGATAAAGATCAAGTTAAGAAATATGAAAAAGACCCGTGGTGTGGCTTTGTTTGTACTAGTTCTTTTTATTTTGATTTATTAACAGGTATAAGACAAGCTAATGATTTAGCTTTAATAAAAAAAATAAGAGAAGATTATCCAATTTTGTTAATTAGTGGTGGAATGGATCCTGTTGGAAATTATGGAAAAGGTGTTTTAAAAGTAAAAAAATTATATATTAAAGCTGGTTTAAAAAATATTGATCTTTATTTAGTAGATGATGCTAGACATGAAATCTTAAATGAATTAAATAAACAAGAAACTTATAAATATATCTATTCTTGGTTAAAGGATAAAATTGTATAATATGGATAAAACCTCGATTTTAAATGAAATTGTTAGGCGAATCAAAAGTGCTGGAAATCTAGCGAGGGTTTCAATTAATCATTTTCTTGTAGATAAAGCTTTTATTTCAGCTTCAGGGTTAGTTTATACTACGTTAACAGCTTTAATACCTGCTTTAACAGTCTTTTTTACTTTTTTTTCAGCATTAGGGGTGTTGACCCCTTTTAAAAGCTTTATAGTTTCTTCAATAAATGATTTTGCAAATAGTAATATTGGGTATGATTTAATCGATACTATATCTAGTTATACTCAAAATGCTACAAGTTTAGGTATTGTTGGATTGGTGTCATTTTTGATAACAATGTTGCTTTTAATTAATCGAGTTTGGATAGTTATAAATAATATATATAGAACTTCAATTAATAGAAATTTAATAAAAAGATTTGCTAATTTTATTTCTTTTTCAATAGTAGCTATTTTATTAATTGCTGCATTTATTAATGTTCAATCTAGGTTAAGTGAGAGATATATAGAATTAATGGGATTGCGTACAATTAGTGATACAGCAAAGATTATTAATCAGACTTTACCTTTTTTCATATTATGGATAGCTTTGTTTTTATTAATATTTTTTATTCCTAATACGAAAGT
>CAZPTG010000052.1:1409-12243 GCA_964589355.1 uncultured Spirochaetaceae bacterium | reverse complement strand
ATAGGGGTTCAATTTTTTCTCATATCCTAAATCAAACTGAGGAATTACAAAAAACACCTCAAGGTGAAAGTTTTAATGCTTTTTGGTTTTATTTAAGCAACAGAAAAGATAAAGAGTCAATTAAACATAAAATTAATAGAATAAAAAAGAACCTACCAAATCAAAAAATTAATACTTCTTTTTATAATGATTTTGAAGAAAATTTATATAAAGCTGGAAAATCTATATTAGAAGAAAATAGATTACTATCTGAAAAATTACAAAAGATTATTACAAAAAAAACTAGCCCTGAATATCAACATATATCCTCTTTAACCAAAAAAATAAAAGGATTATGTGTAAAAAATAAAGCAAATACTTTTTCGAATAATTCAATTTTAGTTTTAGAAGGAAATGCTGAAATTAATAATGATATGGTACGCCCCTTAGAAATATTAAAATATCAAGCACAAAATAAAGTTACTCATTATAAAAAACCAATTATTCCTAAAGTTGATTTATCACAACTAATAATGGATATATATGTAAATGAAATTGAAATAAAGGAAAATTTAAACACATATTTTCAAAATTTGATTAAAACTAATCATAAATTTTCTTTTCAATCTCTTATAGACGAATATCCTATAAAATATGGGTTAGCTGAAACCTTAACTTATTTGTCAATAATATATAAATCAAAATGGGCAAGAGTTAGTAAAAATGAATTTGAAACAATTATTTTCAATAATAATGATAACTTAAATTCAAAAATCACTCTTTCTATACCTAAGGTGGAAATAACTAATGAATGAAAAACAATTTACAAATACAAAACAATGGAGTGATATTTGTGTAAGACTTTTACAAGGTCCTATATTTGAAGAAGATAATAAAGATTTATTTGAAAGATTAAAGCTTTGGAATAAAGAAATAAATGCATATTTTAATATCATTGGTTTGAAACTATTTTATAGTGATGAAATTGACTATTCTTACTTAGAACAAATTGAGGATGAAGATGGTAATGTTATAAATAATTATAATAGATTATTAAAAAGACATCCTTTAACATATGAAGTCTCGCTAATCTTAGTAATTTTAAGAGAAGAATTAGATAAATTTGAATTAGAAAATCTAAATAGTGAAAAATTAATTCTTAAAGAAAGTGATATAATAGATTTAATTGAACCTTATTATAATGAAACATCTGATAAAATTAAATTCAAAGATGTAATAGCCTCTAACTTAAATTATATTGCTAATATGAATTTAATAAAAAGAATTAATGCAACAGATGAAAATCTAATTTTAGCAAACGATAGAGAATATCTAATAAGAAATATTATTCGTGCAAAAGTAAGCGCCTCTTTTTTAAAAGAGTTTAAAAACAAGCTTGAAAAACAAAAGGACATTCAAAATAATGAAGAATAAAAATTTAGAATTTGATTTTGGTATTGAGCATAGTGGTTATAGACTAAAACAATTCCAATTATTCAACTGGGGAACTTTTGATGATCATATAGTTAATTTAGATATTAATGAAGAAAATACGCTCTTAACAGGATCTAACGGTTCTGGTAAAACAACTTTAGTCGACGCTTTACTTACATTGTTAGTTCCTACAAATGATAGAACATATAATTTATCAAGTGGAAATGATGGTAGAAATGGAAGAAGTGAAGAAAGTTACGTTCTAGGTACATATTCTACTGAAAAAAACGAAAAAGATTATGCTACTAGTAAAAAAACACTTAGAGATAAAACTACTCATAGCATAATACTCGCTATCTTTTCTAATAAAACTGCAGCAAATTCAATTACACTTATGCAAGTTAGATATTTTTCATCTAATGGTTCATTAAAAAGACAATATTTTATCATTGAAGGAGAAATTACTCTTGAAATGCTTAATTCTAAAAATGTCGGATATAATTTTACTACAAATTGGATCCAAGAAATAAAAAAATCTTTTTCTAATTATAATATTACAACATATGATACATTCAAAAGATATAGCCATGATTTTTCTAAAAAGTTTGGATTCAGATATAAAGATAAAGCAATTAGAATCTTTTCTCAAACTGTAGGAATGAAAGATTTACATGATATTAATGGTTTTATTCGAGAAAAGATATTAGACGAAAATGATTCATTTGAAATTTTCAACAATTTTTCAAAAAACTATAACAATCTTCAACTATTAAAAAATCAAATTGAAAAAGAAGAATTACAAATTAAATTGTTAGAAAACATAAATAAAACTTATTCATCTTTTCAATTTCATTCTATAAAAAAAGAAAAAAATGAATTAGTAAAAAATAAATATTTAAAAATATGGGAAGCTCAAACATCTTTATCAATTATCAAAAAAGAAATATCAGAAATATCAGAAACTTTAACTAAAGAAAAAACTAAAATAAAAACTGCTAAAAATGAAAGCATTTTATTAGAAAATAATATAAAAGAAATCAATCAAACATTATATAGTGATACAAGAAATTCAAGAATAGAAGAACTTTCTACAAGAAGACAAGATTTAAACAATACTATATCCCATATAGAAAACCAAATAGATTATTATCAAAAAAACTTAAACATATTAGATATCAAATTACCAAATGATGAAAAAATGTTTAATAAAATCAAAAATGAATCTTCTGAAAAAATTGAAATACTTGAAAACAAATTAGATAAATTAGAAGAAGATAAAAATGAAATTATATCTATAAAAAACAAATTTAATACTCAAATTGAAAATATTAACAATCAACTTTCAGCTTTAAAAAAAAGCAATAGCAATATTCCTTATGAATATTTAAGCCTTAGAAAAGAAATATGTGAAGAAAACGATATAAATATTGAAGATTTAGTTTTTGTTGGTGAAATAATTAGAATAAAGGATAATTCTCTTGATAAAACTCAAGCAATTGATGCTTTAATTCGTCCAATAGCTTTATCATTATTAGTATTACCTCAACATATTAATAAAGTGGCTAAATATATCGAACAATTAAATCTAACTTTTGATTTAAAATTAATAATTATAAAAAATATAAAAGATGATTTAATAAAAAAAGGGGAAGATAAAGACCAACTAAGCTTTTTAGAATCTTCAGATGAAATCTTTTTTGAAGAAGAATCCATTCCTCATTTATCAAACTTAATGCTTGAAGTAAAAGAAAATTATCAATATAAACCTTTTATAATGGATTATTTAGAAAAATATTTTTCTTATTTATATAGTGAAAATTGTGATTCAATATATGATAAAGACAATATTTTCAATGAAAATGCTTTATTAAAATATAATGATATATTCTTCAAACCAATAACAAATGAAAATAAGGATTTCCATGTTATAGGATGGAATACTGAAGAAAAAATATTGAGACTAGCAAATAAAAAAAATGAGTTGAAAGAACAAATAAAAGAGATCAACCTTGATTTAAAACATCAAGACTCTCTTATAAAAAAAACAAATAAATATCTTTCTTCTTATATATATCTATCTGAATTTTCTGATTATTCATTAATCGATATAAATAAATATAAAAATCAGATTGAAAATATTGATAATCAATTATTGGAATTGAAAGAAGAAACTTCAGATTTAGAAAGCCTAAGAGATAAAGCTAAAAACTTAGAAATTAACAAAGATGAATTAAATTATGAAATTGATAATTTAAATCAACAAATAGGTGGATTAAATTCTGCACTAATCTCAAAAGAATCTTCAAAAAAACAAATAGAAAAAATCCTTTTTGACCAAGATTTAAAAACTTTTTTTGAACCTATTTCACAAATGAAAATTAACTATAACATTCCTAATAATTTTTCAGACACAAAAGAAGTTAAATATTATAAAGAAAAAATTGAATCTATAATTGATAAAGAAATTCAAGAAAACGAAAATTCTTTATATAAATATGAAAAAGATCTTATATATCAAATAAACCAATTTATTAATCCAAAAGCTTCAATTATCAATGAATTTCCTTCCTGGAGTAATGATACAAACAATCTTACAAATGATATAGACTCTATAGAACTATTTAACTTAATGCTAAACAAGCTAAAAACTGATTCATTGCCAAAATATAAAGAACAATTTTCAAAACTTAGAACAAGACAAATTCAACAAGATATTATTGATTTAAATTCTAGTTTAAAAGAATGGAATAGAAAAATTAAAGATAACATTCTTGAACTTAATGAAAGCTTAAATAGTATAACATATCAAAAAGAGCCTAGAACAAAAATTAGAATAAATATTACCCCTTCTACGGATAAAGAAATTAGAAAATTTAAAAACATCTTACACAACGCTTTGCCTATAGCAAATAAAGAAGCTTTAGAAACTGAAGAGAAAAAACTTTATAATGAAAAATTCATTGAAGCAGTAGATAGTTTAGTTCATATCTTAAAAGAAAATGAAAGATTTGCTCAAAAAGTATTAGATGTTAGAAATTGGTACCAATTTGGAGTAGAAGAGTATTTAACAAAAACAAATAAACAAACAAGATATTATAAAGACAGCTCAGCAAT
Organism: uncultured Spirochaetaceae bacterium; assembly: GCA_964589355.1. Classification (GTDB taxonomy): domain Bacteria; phylum Spirochaetota; class Spirochaetia; order Sphaerochaetales; family Sphaerochaetaceae; genus Pleomorphochaeta. The sequence goes on along the minus strand of CAZPTG010000052.1, from coordinate 7,716 downwards.
ATCTGGAGGACAAAAAGCAAAGCTAGCATACACAATATTAGCTGCAGCTATTGCTCATCAATTTGATGTATTTAATCACGAAAATAGTTCAAAAGCTTTTAGATTTGTAATAGTAGATGAAGCTTTTAGTAAAAGTGATGATGAAAATAGTAAATATGCTATGAATTTATTCTCTAAAATGAATTTACAAGTAATGGTTGTTACCCCCATGGACAAAGTTAATTTAGTAGAACCTTTTATTAATAGTGTTCAAATTACAATAAACAACGATAATAGGCATTCTTTTGTTCATAGTATAAAAAAAGAAACTCTAAAACCTTATAATGATAACTAATTTTAATATTTTTTAGCCCTAATCAAATATTTACTAAAATAAACTAACTAAGCTAATAAAGGGCAACTTTATTAGCTCTATAAAATCATAATCGGATTTACTAATTAATAGCTTTCTAAAAATGAATGCCAAACTAATTGCTATAATAATTGTTATTATTACTTCAATTATTACTTTTAATAGAGCTTTTCTTTGCAATTTTACCAATTCTTCTAAATTTGGGATATCATCAAAAACCTTCATTTTATTTTTAAAATTTTCAATTGATGCAATAAAGGAATATTCTTTTTTTAAATATATTGCTATTGAAGCATCAATATTTTTCTCTTTTATATATATCTTAGTAAAAGATACAATAAATCCTAGACTTTTAAAAAATGAATATACACTTCTAAAAACCAAAATCAATATAATTATAGAAGAAATCATTGCACTTTCTTTATTGTTATTTGATAAAAATAATATAGCAACGATAAAAAAGGCTAAATTTATAATGCAGTTTTTTAAAATATTTCTCCCTTTCTTTTTTAGAACTTTTTCTAACTTTTTTTGACCATATTCAAAAGCTTTAATATATCCAACTTTAATTGAATCTTGAACCTTATTATTTATAGTTTCTTCGATTATAGGCTTACTAATTTTTGCCCCTAATTTCATGACTTTTGATAACTTTGTCCATACATAAGTTAATACAGTGACATCATCTAACAAACCACCAAAAGGAATAAAATCAGGAACAACATCAAAAGGTAAAACTAAATACAAAAGAGATCCAATTAATAAAGCCTTAAGACTAGCAGGAGTTTGTTCACTCATAAAACCATTATATATATCAACAACCTTATACCAAATTTTATAAATAGGCCCTTTTTTCATATAAGGAAGTTTTTCTTCCATAATTTTTATTTTTTTTTCGTTAACATTATTTCCAAGTTTAGAGGCCAACTCAAGTGCTTTATTATCATTTTTATTCATAAGCAAATAATAAAGTGCTATTAAACTATGGTCAATAAAATCTTCAAAGAGTAATTGATTAAATATAATTAAACCTATATTTTTTTAACATGAAAATAATTAAAGCTACAACAAATGAAATACCACAACTTAAACAAATTTGGTATAATACTTTTAATAACGATAAAGAATTTATTGATTCATTTTTTGAAAACCGATGGGAAAAAAATAATTGCTACATTATAAAAGATAAAGATAAAATATTATCAGTTATTCATTGTCTCAAGTTTTCATTTACAAGAGAAATGAAGACAACAGAAGTTTCCTATATTGTTGGAGCAACTACTCTAAAAGATTATAGAAGACAAGGTTATATTTCAAATCTCTTAAACTTTGCTCATCAAGAAGAAGGAAAAATTCTAACTCTAAATCCTGGATTTAATCCTTTTTTTGAAAATCATGGTTTTTATTATTCATCTAAATCAATAGTACATAAAATTCAAGGAAATCCTAAAATTAATACACAAAATGAAAAAGCTGACATTGCATCAATATATATTAATGCAATGGAGAAAAATGGATATTTAGATAGGGATAAGTTTTCATGGTATAATTTACAATCAAATTGTAAAACTATTGTAGCTAGCCATAAAAAGGAAAGAGCCTATGCTTTAATTATTGAAGATATTGCTTTTGAAACAATGTGTGAAGGACTAGATAGTGCATCTGCTTTAAAAAAGAAATTAGAAAGCATGAATATCTCTCAAATATGGATGCCTTCTAATTCCCCTTTAACATATTTATTTAATTCTAATCATACCTTTATTCCTCTTGGAATGAGTAATGAAAAAAACATTTGTGCTAATATCTATATTCCTCAACAATTTTAATTAAACAGAATACAACAAATCTCCATAGTTTGGCATTGGCCAATATGAATTTGGTATAATTAATTCTAAAGTATCACAATATTTTCTAACTTCATTCATTTTTGGAACAATTAATTCATAAAAAGCAAAAGCTCTATCTTCTAAAGATTTGTTTATTTTAATATTAATTATAGATTTATCTAAATTATTAATACTAATTGTAAGATTCTCAATTAATTTTGCAATATTATTAACTTTTTTAAGACTATTTTTAATATTAATATCTGGAATAAGCTTTATTGTATCATTTAATGATTTTGATAAATCTCCCATATATTTCTGCGATGCAGGTAATACTTGTTTGTTTATTATATCAATCAATGTTAAAGCTTCAATATTTAATGATTTTTCATACTGTCCATAAAGTATATCACATCTTGAAATCAGTTCTTCTCGTGATAAAATACCAAAATCTTCAAATAATTTTATATTTTTTTCTTTTGAAAAAGCTGAAACAGCTTTAACAGTTGAATCTATATTATCTAAACCTCTTTTTTTTGCTTCTTTTACCCATTCATCACTATAATTATTACCATTAAATACAATTTTTTTATGATTAATATAAGTATTTTTTACAATATTTCTCATACAAACATCAAAATCATCAGCCTCTTCTAATTCATCAGCAAAACCTTTCAATGTTTTTGCAATAATTGTATTAATTATTGTATTTGTATCAGAAACACTCATAGAAGAACCTAGCATTCTAAATTCAAATTTATTTCCAGTAAAAGCCAATGGAGATGTTCTATTTCGATCTGTTGAATCTTTAGGGAAATTAGGTAATACATGAACACCTAATACCATTGATATTTTTTCAACACCCTCAGCACTTCTACCTTCTGAAATATCATCAAGAATATCGGTCAATTCATCACCTAAAAACATACTTAGAATAGCTGGAGGAGCTTCATTAGCACCTAAACGATGGTCATTACCACATGAAGCCACACTAGCTCTTAATAAATCTTGATAGTCATCAACTGCCTTAATTATAGCAACTAAAAACAATAAAAATTGAGCATTATCTTTTGGATTAAGACCAGGTTCTAATAAATTTATACCTTTATCTGTTGATAATGAAAAATTATTATGCTTACCCGATCCATTTACACCATCAAAAGGTTTTTCATGTAACAAACAAGTTAAACCATGTTTATCAGCAAGTTTCTTCATAATTTCCATGGTTATTTGATTATGATCACAAGCAATATTTGTTGTTGTAAAGACTGGGGCTAGTTCATGTTGTGAAGGAGATACCTCATTATGCCTTGTTTTTGAATAAATCCCTAGCTTCCATAATTCTTTATCCAACTCTTGCATATAAGAACTAACTCTAGGTCGTAAATTACCAAAATAATGATCATCTAATTCTTGCCCTTTAGGAGGTCTCGCTCCAATAAGAGTTCTTCCTGTATATTTTAAGTCTAATCTTTGCTGAAAATATTTTTTATCAATTAAAAAATATTCTTGCTCAGGTCCAACTGTAGGAATTATATTTATAATATCTTCATGACCAAACAATTTTACTATTCTTAAAGCTTGTTTTTTTAATAACTCCATACTTCTCAATAATGGTGTTTTTTTATCAAGAACAGCTCCACTATATGAACAAAAAGCTGTAGGAATACAAAGAGTATCATCTTTTATAAAAGCATAACTAGTTGGATCCCAAGCAGTATATCCTCTAGCTTCAAAAGTTGCTCTTAGCCCTCCTGAGGGAAAAGATGAAGCATCAGGTTCTCCTTTTACCAACTCTTTTCCTGAAAAAGATAATATCATTTTACCATCTTTTATAGGGGAAATAAAAGAATCATGCTTTTCAGCGGTAATTCCAGTCATTGGTTGAAACCAATGAGTAAAATGGGTTGCACCTTTTTCTAAAGCCCATTGCTTCATTGCATGAGCAACTGAATTTGCTATATTTAAATCTAAATCTTTTCCATTACGTATTGTATTCTTCAATGCATAATAAACATCTTTGGGAAGTCTTTCCCTCATGGCCTCATCGCCAAACACTTGTGAACCAAAATACTCTGATACTGTTTCAGTGCTCATCTTAACTCCTTATTTAAAAAGAAAATCCTTATAAATACTTTTAAAAGGGAAACATATATTTAAAACAATTTCAAGCTAATAAAAATTTTTATCTTTTTCTTGAATTCATAATAAATAAATTTTTTAATTCTTCTTCATTTTTTGCTTCTAGCCATTTTTTTGGAAAATCTTCTTCACTAGCTATTTCAGCAATTGATGATAATATTTTTAAGTGGAACGTTCTCATATTATATGGGCCCCCAAATAAAAAGGCTGCTTTTACACTATCCTCTTCTTCACTAAATTTAATTCCATCTTTACATCGTACTAATGCTAAAAACATTTTAGAATTATCATCAGTTATAATATGTGGTACTGCAATAAAAGGTGTTAATGCTGTAGTGAGATCATTTTGCCTTTCATTAAATCTTTTATATATTTCTGCTTCATTTAAATTTACTCTTTTTGCTATATCACCAACTGTTATAGATAATAATGACTCAAAATTTATACTATAATCGATATCAAAAACTTTAGCTTGTTTAACTAGCATATCAAAATCATCTTGTTCTATATTATCTCTATTTATTACAATTTCTCTAAGTTCTTCTTCTAAATAAGCTTTTATAATTCTCTCATCCATCATTCTTTTAATAACATGAAGGATTGCGAAATCTCCTGAAAAATGTCTTCTTCCATAAAACAAATATACAAGGAAACATATAAAAATAAATAATAATGCAATTCCGATAGAATTTGATCCTAAATCAATTATAAAGAAAGAGAATACAAAAATAGAAAATAATTGTACAAAAGGATATAACGGACTCTTATAACTTGGTTTATAATTTGCTAAATTACTCTCTCTAAGTACTATTACAGAAATATTAGTTAGTACATAACTTGTTAATATAACAGTTGAAGCTGTTTTAACTAAACTATCTAAACTTATTAAAAGAGAAAAAAAGATTATAACTCCAGTTACTAATATAGCAACTATTGGAACATCTCCAGCTTTATTTGTTTTTCCAAAAAATTTAGGTAACAACCCATCTCTTGATAAAGATAAAGGATATCTACTAGCTGCTAAAATACCTGCATTTGCTGTAGTTATAAAAGCTAGTGAAGCTGCAATTGTTATTGCAATATAACCAACATTACCTATACTTTTTTTAGCCGCATCGGCTATAGGAGCTAAAGAATTAACAAACTCGTTAGAGGTTAAAACTCCAGTAGTTATTATAACGGAGAAAGTATATAATATTGTTACAACAATAACAGAAATTATTATACCTAATGGAAGGTTTTTTTTAGGATTCTTAACTTCTTCAGCTATATTTGCAACATTTAACAAACCTCCAAAAGATACAAAAACAAATCCGGCAGTATATAATATTTTATTATATCCATTTGGTGCAAAAGGTTTAAAATGTGATAATTCAATTTTACTGAAACCTAAAAATGAAAAAGAATACATAATTATTAATAAGAAAATAACTAAAACAACCTGCAATCTTACAGCTTCTTTAACTCCAATTATATTTAAAAAAACAAAAAATAATGTAAAAACTAAACCACTAATTAGTAAAGGGAAACCTGTAAATATATATATTACTTCTGAAATACCAAAAACAGCAAAAGCACTTTTTAATGAAAGAGCAAGCCATCCCAACAATCCTGAAACAGTTCCCATCAAAGGCCCTAATGATTTATTAATAAAAAAATAATCCCCACCAGCCTTTGGCATAGCGGTAGATAATTCAATAATAGATTGAACACCTATTAAAGCAAGTATTCCAGCTAAAAGATAAGCTAAAGAAGAGGCTGGGCCTCCATAAGAGAATGCAAGTGCAGGTAAAATAAAAATACCGGAACTTATCATTGCACCTGTCGCTATAGAAAAGACTCCAAAAAAACCTATATCTTGTTTAAGCTTCATAGGTACCTCCTTATTTATATAATATAAATCTAATATTACTGTTTGAAAAAGTATTTTTATTTTATCTTTTTCTTGAATTCATAATAAATAAATTTTTTAATTCTTCTTCATTTT
>CAZPTG010000052.1:0-1309 GCA_964589355.1 uncultured Spirochaetaceae bacterium | reverse complement strand
AATTAACAAACTCGTTAGAGGTTAAAACTCCAGTAGTTATTATAACGGAGAAAGTGTATAATATTGTTACAACAATAATTGATAATATCATACCCAATGGAATATTCTTTTTAGGATTTTTTACTTCTTCAGCTATATTAGCAGCTTTCAACAAACCTCCAAAAGATACAAAAACAAATCCTGTAGTATATAAAATTTTATTATATCCATTTGGAGCAAAAGGTTTAAAATGACTAGTATCGATTTTTGGTACACCTGTTATAATGAAAAAAATCATTAATAATAACAAAAAGAATACTAATAATATTTGTAGTCTAGCAGCCTCTTTAACACCTACAATATTTAATAAAACAAAAAACAAAGTAATAATTGCACCACTAATTAAAATAGGAAAACCACTGAGCATAAAAATAACTTCTGAAATTCCAAAAACAGCAAAAGCACTTTTTAAAGAAATAGCTATCCAACCTAACAATCCTGAAACAGTTCCAATTAGAGGACCTAAAGATCTATTAATAAAATAATAATCACCCCCAGCTTTTGGCATAGCGGTAGATAATTCAATCATAGATTGAACACCTATTAAGGCAAGTATACCTGCTAAAAGATATGATATAGAAGAAGCTGGGCCACTATTAGCAAAAGCTAAAGCTGGCAAAATAAATATGCCTGAACTTATCATAGAGCCTGTTGCAATAGAAAATACTCCCAAGAAACCTACTTCTTGTTTTAACTCCATATTATCTCCATCTTAAAATGTTAAAGTATTTTTCTATACTTTTTTCTTTTATTTTTTGTCTTTTTATATAATTAATATTTTCAATATTATCAATAGATAAAACGAATTTTGTTATGAAAATTATAAACGAGATTAAAAAATTAATAAATGATATAGTATATATATTTTAAATTACTCATCAATTATATCAGTAGTGAAAAAATTTATATATGCTAATTTATCATTCCATTCTATCATTCTAGTTTTATTATAAAATTCTTTATTTTTATAATTTATTTTACGATACTTAATATGCTGTCCCTTAAAATTACAGATAGAGCAAGGACCACTATTATTATAAATAGCTTCAAAGCATTTTTTGTTGATAATTGTTTTTGCGAAATCAATATCAAACATTTTTTTTAATTTATTATTAACATATATTATTTTATAAGTTTCAGCATCGGTAATTAATATACCTTTTTCAGTCTCATTTAATATTAGTTCAAAAAATTTATTATGATTTAAAAGCTCTTTTTTATCATTTGCTGCAGAATTAGACACATTCATTTCTTTATTACTTTCATCATA